>RGAJ01000027.1 GCA_009920225.1 Paracoccaceae bacterium | reverse complement strand
CGGACCGCTCATATGGCCTCCTGACCCATCTTACGGGGCATGATAGCGTGGTCCCAATTGCCCCGAATTCACCGTTTGAAGTAACGCTCGACCTTGATCAAATTGCCTATCGCGTTCCTGCGGGGGACCACATTCGCATCGCCATTTCAAATGCCTATTGGCCTTTGGTTTGGCCAAGCCCGGTAGCGGGGATCACAACGATTTTGTCGGGGGACTGTATTCTGCCGATTCTGAGCGATTGGCGCAATCACGCCTTTCCCCCACCCGACGCGGACACACCGTGGCAGGTCGAAACACTGCGCCCTGCAACAAATTCAAGATCCGTGAAACGCGATTTAAAGACGGGCCATGTGACTACCGAAATCATCGATGATTTTGGTCAAGTGCGTGATGCAGATCATGGACTGATCACAGGGTCAACCGCCCGCGAATGGTACAGCATTCACCCCGATGATCCGCTCTCTGCCCGTGCCAAAGCGCATTGGACACAAACCTTGGATCGTGACGGGTGGTCGATACGAACGGAAACCTATTGCGAAATGTGGTCAGATGCGGACACCTTCTACATCACCGCCACATTGAATGCTTATGACGAAAACGAAATGTGTTTTTCAAAAGAATTCATCGAAACAGTAAGCAGAAACGGGGTTTAGGGCAACCGCGCCCGCCCCGTTTGGGCCATTGCGATTGACAATTCCTGGGTCAACACATCCCAAAGCTGATGCAAGCCCTCTTCGCCCTTGGCGGCAATCGCGAACAAAAGGATGCGGCCCAAAAAGGTGAAGTTTGCCCCTTGGATCAGGGTCTTGAGAACATCCTCACCCGACCGCAGCCCGCTGTCATAAAACAGAGGTACGGCAGGGCCAAGCACCGCGCGGATATCGCGCAATCGATCAAAGGGCGCAGGCGCGCTTTGCAATTGGCGTGCGCCGTGGCTTGACACTTGGATCGCGTCGACACCAAGTGAGGCAAGCTGCTTTGCATCCCCAACGTTCATGACCCCCTTGACCACCAAACGTCCCCGCCAAAGATCACGCAGTTTCGCCAAATGATCCCATGTCGCAGCGGCGCGGCTTTCGGTGCGATCAAATTGAAACCCATCCTTGTCAAAATTGGCAAAGCGGGGTTTGCCCCGCAAAAGCGTGGCGACCGACCACCGTGGATGACAGGCGAAATCGATAAATTGCCGCGGACCAATCCGAAATGGCATGGTAAAACCATGCGCCAATTCACGGGGGCGACGACCAACTTCGGGAACATCGGCCGTTAGGATCAAGGTCCCAAACCCCGCATCCTGCGCGCGCTGGGCCAATTTGAACGACGCTGCGCCGTCACCGCTAAAGTATAACTGAAACCACGCGTTGCCTTGGGCGGCAGACAACAGCGTTTCCATGGGTGTCGTGCTCATTGTTGAAATGCACAACGGAACGCTGTCACGCGCCGCCAAACGCGCCAACATCATATCAGCATCGGGCGCGGCCAGATTGCACATCCCCATCGGCGCGATACCAAAGGGCCGCTTGGCCGTGGTGCCAAACAGATCAACCGACATAGTGCGGCGGCTGACATCCCGCAAAATGCGCGGCTCGAGCACAGCGGCGTCAAGTGCCGCGCGATTGCGGTGCATCCCTGCCCCATCCCCCGCAGTGCCATCAATGTAGTCAAAGATCATCCACGGCAAACGACGACGCGCCAAGCCGCGCGCGTCATCTGCACTATGGATGGTCCCAGAGGGGATCACGCAGACACAGCTTTCATAAAGCGATCCCGAATAACAACGGGGTCCATCGTGATCACGGGCATCTTTGCGTTGCCGCTTTTGCATTTGGACACAATGATTGTCATTTGCTTGGCATCTAGCGCCTCTTGCAAGACGCGTCCCGTATCAGCGGCCGCGCATTCGATCACACGATCACATCCAGCCGCTTGCGCCATTTTAGCAAGCGATGTTTTACGCCCCGCATAGGTCGGCTGATCCCCCGTGGACCCATAAGATCCGTTGTCGATGATAAGCAAGATATAATTGTCCGCCACATTGTTCGCGATTGTGGGCAACGTGCCCAAATTGGTCAGAATAGAACCATCGCCATCAATCACGATCACCGGCTTTGGTTGCGCAAGCGCAAGACCCAAACCGATCGAGGATGCCAAACCCATGGTCCCCAACATATAAAAGTTGGTCGGTTGGTCATCTATCGCATGCAATTCCTGACTGGGGATCCCGATGTTACACACAACCAGTTGGTCACGCAAAATTGGGGCGATTTCTTTTAAAATTTCGGAACGGATCATTGGTCTCCATAGCCTCCCCAGAAATTGGCATCTGTTAGAATGGCAACAGGTTTGTTGCACATAAAGGTGTATTTCAGAATATTGTCGAATTCTTCGACATCTGCTCGTTTGTGGAAATGATAGGTTGGAATGTTCATCTGTGCCAAGATCGCCTTGGTATGAACCGCCATTTCCACCTGACAGGCCACCGGTTCGCGCAATTCACCGCGGTAGCTGATCAACATTGGCAAGGGCATGCGGTAATATTGGATCAAGGTCGCAAGGGTGTTCACCGTCACGCCAATCGCTGTGTTTTGCATGATGATCGCAGGGCGCTTTCCGCCCATCCATGCGCCTGCACACAGCCCCATGCCTTCGTCTTCTTTGTTCGCGGGGATATGAAAAATATCATCGCGTTGGTCGATTTCGGCAATGACGCCCGCCAATTGTTTGCACGGCACTGTGGTCACGAATGAAACATCATTCGCCACCAAATCATCCGCAATCTTTTTATCTATGTTCATACGATGTTTCCTATGGTTGCATATTACGTTGCGCTCGCGCCCGAATGTGGACACAAGACAATCTTGGGTTCGGCCACCCGATGTTGGCGCAGGTCAGAAAACGCCTGCGCCCCCTCACTCAGTGGCCGTATTTGGATCCAGTTGATGCGCCCAAGCCGTCCTTCGAACAAAGCGTTGGCGCAATCGCGGAAATCTTGGGCGGTATAGGTATATGAATGTGATTTCTTGCAATGTCATGCGACGAATATCCAGTCCATCGTTTGCATCACCCAATCCCACATGCACGATCACCCCACCCGGTTCGGTGTGGCGCACGGCGGTTTCACGGGTGGCACGATATCCCACTGCGTCAATCACCAAGGGATAGATTTCGGTCGCCGTCTCCACGACAGTTTGGCCGCAGATGCTGTCCAAAAATGACCGTCTCGCGTCGGTGGGTTCGACGATGGTGATATCGGACACACCAAAGGCCCGAAGGGACAGAGCACTGGCAAGGCCAATCGCGCCACCGCCAATCACCAAGGCACGGCCAAAACGTGACGGATGCACAGCGTCAAGCCCCAAGCGCACCGCGTGCCATCCCACGGCAAGCGGTTCAACCAAAGCTGCGTGGGTCAGGTCAACGCCATCTGGCACCCGCACCAAATTACGCTCTGGCATTGTGACATACTGTGCAAACGCCCCCTCACGCGGGGGCATTGAAATGATCTGGCGGTTGGGGCACAGATTTTCGCGCCCCACAGTGCACGCAGGACAGGTCCCACAGGTGACAAGCGGATTGATGGTCACCCGTTCCCCGTGGCGCGGCCCATCCATGATGACGCCGGCCGCTTCGTGACCCAGGATAAGGGGCGCTGGGCGGCGATCATCGTGACCCAAATAGGCATGCATATCTGACCCGCAGATCCCCACGGCATCGATCCGTATCAGATGTTCGGCCTGTGCCACGGTTGGATCGGGGACATCCCGATATGACACCATCTCGGGTCCATCATACACCAATGCTTTCATTTCGCAGTGAACCCCCCGTCAACCATCAACACCTGCCCCGTGACATAGGCGGCCGCATCAGAGCATAAAAACACCAAAGGACCGTCAATATCATCAAGCTCGCCATTGCGCCCGATACAGGTTTGCGCGGCATTTCGCGCCGCAAGGTCAAGATCATCAAAGACGGGCTGTGTCAGTTCGGTGGGGAAAAACCCCGGTCCGATGGCATTTGCGTTGATCCCATCGGCGGACCATGCTTCGGCCATGGCACGGGTCAATTGGCCGATGCCCGCCTTGGTCGCGCCATAGGCAATGCCCGCGCGAAACGCACGCGTGGTTTGCAATGAGGCAAAATTAACAATCCGTCCCCAACCGCGCGTTTTCATCGCGGGCACCATGGCTTGCGCCATGAAAAACGGCGCAGACAGGTTGATGGCAAGCGTGCGATCCCATCCATCCTGTGTCACGTCATCGGCAGGTTGACGCGTATTCACACCCGCCGCTTGGACCAAAATGTCAGGAGCGCCAAAGGCTTGGGCGATTTGCACAACCAGTTCAGGCAAGGCATCCCGATCCGTGATATCGGCGGCGACATAGGCAAACCTGTCGGATCCCAAGTCATCTTGGAGCGTGCGCAAGGCCTCAGCCCGTCGCGCCACCCCAACAACACGCGCACCTGCATGTGCCAAGGCAATCGCCGACCTGCGGCCAAGCCCCGAACTTGCGCCCGTCACACAGGCCACGCGCCCCGTCAGATCAAAGGATACGGGCGTCTTAGCCATTTGCAGTCAGATCAAAGGTTTCGTCGGGGAAATATTTTGCCAAACGCACATCTGCTGCACGCGCGTGCCCTTCCATGCCTTCCAGACGGGAAATGCGCGCGGTTGCTTCGGCGATCCGCTTGGCCCCTTCGCGGGTCGATCGCTGCCACGTCACGATTTTCATGTACTTATGAACACTTAAGCCGCCCGTATAGCTTGCCGCGCGCGACGTGGGCAAAACGTGGTTTGTCCCGGATGCTTTGTCACCATAGGACACGGTCGTTTCTTCGCCCAAAAAGAGCGATCCGTAACATGACAAACGCCCCAGCCACCAATCCAAATCATCGGCTTGGACCGTCAGATGTTCGGGCGCGTATTCATCGGAACAGGCCGCCATTTCTTCGCGGTCATCGCACAAAATCACTTCGGCGTAATCCCGCCACGCGGCGGCCGCATTGTCACGATTTGTTTCCGGCAAATCTGCGATCAAATCCGGAACCATCTCCATAACCTTTTCAGCCAAAGATTGATCATCCGTGATCAACCAAACGGGCGAATTATACCCATGCTCTGCCTGTGACACCAAATCGGTGGCCACAATAAACGGATCGGCGGTTTTATCGGCCAAAATCAAACTGTCGGTGGGCCCCGCAATCATATCGATCCCGACACGGCCAAACAGAATGCGTTTGGCTTCGGCGACAAATTGGTTGCCGGGTCCGACCAAAATATTCGCCTTTGGCAAACCAAACAGACCGAACGTCATCGCGGCCACACCTTGGACGCCCCCCATGGCCATGATCTTGTCTGCGCCGCACAGCTTGGCGGCATAGATGATTGCGGGCGCAATGCCTTCGTTTGGGCGGGGCGGCGAACAGGCGGTGATATGACCACATCCCGCAACTTTCGCGGTTGTGACGGTCATTATCGCGCTTGCAATATGGCTATAGCGTCCGCCGGGAACATAACAGCCGACCGCATCCACGGGGATCAATTTTTGCCCTGCAATGAAACCCGGTGTGATTTCATATTCCACATCCGAAATTGTATTGCGCTGCTGTTCGGCAAAACGGCGCACGTTGTCGTGGGCGAATTGGATATCTTGCTTGAGCTTTTCAGGAACCAAGTCACAAGCGGCGGCGATCTCGGCCTCGCTCAGAAGGATGGGGCCGTCGTATTGGTCAAACTTGGCAGCATATTCAATCGCCTTGGCATCGCCCCCCGCTTCGATATCGTCCAAGATTTCCCGAACGGTATCATGCACTTCGGAGGCACCCGACTTTGCCGTAAGTTTTGCTTGTTTTAAATAGGTACGCGACATGTACAGATGTCCTTTACTCTGAAGTTTTGCATTTTTTGTTGTCAAGGATCGACGAAAACAGCGCAAATCCAATCAAGGCGACCCCGATTAACCCTGTGATCGTTTCGGGGACATGCAGCAGTGATTGAAGAAACATAATCACCGACAACGCAAAGATCGAATAGAACGCCCCGTGTTCCAAATATTTGAATTCTTGCAAGGTGCCTTTTTCGGTCAACATAATCGTCATGGACCGAACATACATCGCACCAATGCCCAAACCAATCGCGATGAGCAGGATGTTGGTCGTCAAGGCAAAGGCCCCGATCACCCCATCAAAGGAAAAGCTCGCGTCAAGCACCTCAAGGTATAAAAACGCGCCCAATCCGCCTTTGGCGCCAAATTGCGAAACATCTGCCTGTGGTTGGTCCAACAGATTTCCCAGACCATCCACCAGAATGTAAACCACCATCCCCATGATGGCGGAAAACAAGAATACGCCGCGATCCCCTTCTGGCAGATATCGGGCAAAAATCGCGATGATTATCAACACAAACGCCATTTCAAACCCACGCATCGATCCGCATTTGCGCAGGTTACGTTCCATCGATTTGAACCAGTCCACGGATTTCTCTTGGTCAACAAAAAATCGCAAAGCGACCACCATTAAGAATGTGCCCCCAAAGGCAGAAATCGATCCATGGGCCTGTGCGATGATGCGGGAATATTCATCTGGATCCGCGAGCGCCAACACGATGGCTTGGAACGGATTGATCCAAGCGAAAATCGCAACAATCGCCAAGGGGAACACGATCCGCATGCCAAAGACCGCAATCAAAATGCCCCATGTCAAAAAGCGTTGGCGCCAGATCGGTGTCATATCCTCAAGCTTGTTGGCGTTCAAAATGGCATTGTCGAATGACAGGGCGATTTCAAGGCAGGCCAAAACGGACCCAACCAAAAGAAACGACAACATGCCGTTGACGGTATGGGTGGTTGCCCACCCTAGCCACGCAGACAGAACCAGTCCGACCGCCGTTACGATAAGAGGCCACTTGAGATAGTGCATGATCGCTGTACTCTGCATATGCTTTATTGTCCGTATATATAGCTTGGTAACCACAGTGCAATCTGCGGGAACACGAATATCAGGACAAGGCCCAACAACTGAATCACCATGAATTGCATCATGCCCAGATAGATGTCTTTTAAATCCCACTCAGGCACAACACCTTTTCGGAAATAGGCGGATAATGCCACAGGCGGGCTGAGCCAAGCGGTTTGCAAATTGACCGCAACCAAAATCCCAAACCATGTCAAATTGACGTTCAATTCCACCAAGGCAGGGATCAAAATCGGCACGATGATCAACACGATTGGCACCCATTCCAGCGGCCACCCCAACAAAAAGATCAGCGCCATGATGATGATCAAAATTGCGGTTGCATTCAGATCCAATCCTAACAACAACTCGGTCAACATGGTCGGTGTCCCAAGACGCGAGAAGACCGCACCAAAGAAATTCGACGCCGCCACCAAGAACATGATCAACACGGTGATTTCCAAGGTCTTGATCAACGCGTCATAGAATTTAGTTAGATTTAACCGACGATAGCCAAGGGACAACAAAACCGCGCCAAAGGCCCCTGTCGCGGCCGCTTCGGCAGGTGTGGCCCATCCCAACAATATTGCGCCCAAAGCAAAAGCCACCAAAGTTGACGGCGGGACCAAACCCAAAAAGAATTCCTTCCACAGATCGGAATAATAAAATCCACCCGGTTTCACGGCGCGGATCCAACGATACATGATAACCATAAATCCAATCCATGCCATCGGGATCACAAAGTTCGCCCCCACAAAAACGCCTGTGAACCCTCCGACCAACGCCTTGCCCCCCAACCAGCACAAGATCACCAAGGCGGCCATGACAGAGGTGAATTCAAGGAAATAGTAAGGCGAGGTTTCAGGTTGCTCATCCTTGGGCAAAATGGGGCCCAAGTCACCATTGATCCAACACCGCACCAGTGCAAAGAGCATGTACAGGAACGCCAATAAAATCCCGGGAATAATCGCTGCCGCGAATAGGTCCGTCACAGGTACTTCCAACACTGGCCCCATAACCACCAACATGATGGAGGGTGGGATCAAAATGCCCAAGGTGCCCCCCGCGGTGATTGTCCCCGCAGCCAAGCGCACATCATATCCCGATTTATTCATTGTCCGCGCCGCCATAATGCCCAAGATCGTGACGGACGCGCCAACAATCCCTGTGGCCGCCGCAAAAATCGTCGACACAAACAGCACCGCAACATAAAGCGCGCCGCGCGTGCGGCTAAACATCAACTGGACGGCAAGAAACAGGCGCTCCATCAATCCTGCCTGCTCCATCATGATGCCCATAAACACAAACAAGGGCACCGCAACCAATTGATCATCGCGCATGGTGGCATTGAATTGGAAGGTTTGCAGATAAAACGTCAGCTTGCCCGAAAATCCCCACGCGCCGAATACGAACCCCAAAAAGATCAGGGTAAAGGAAATCGGAAAGCCGACAAAAATCGAAAACAGCATGACCGCAATCATGATCAAGCCGATGCTTTGGTTTGAAACGCCTTCCAACCCCAATCCAGACACAAGATATGACAAGATGCCATTGTCCGTCAGCGATTTTGGAAAATAAACATCGATAAAGATGACGATCAGCAAAACGAAATATACGGGCATAAATTTCAAAAACTTATCCCGACGCGATTTCGGCATCTCATAGAGGGCGCGCAGCACCTCGGCGATCCCTTGGAAAAACAACAAAAACGCGGCAATCGGCATAGCGGTCCGCGCAGGCGCCAAGGGGGCCATCATCGCGGTATCCATCGAGCGTTCCCATGTCACCCATGCTTTGATCGTGAATTCCAAAGATACGAAAAAGAAAAACAAGATTGCAGGAAAATAAAACAATAAATACAGGACGGTATCGACCGTAGATTGCGTCTTGACCGACCAATTTCGATACAGGAAATCCGCGCGAATATGAACGCCGCGCATCAACGCGTATCCTGCGCCCAACATAAACATGGCCCCTGCCAACATGCGGCTGTATTCATAGGCAAAATCGGTCGGCGCCAAGAACACTTTGCGTGCGACGACCTCCCAGACCATGACAACGATAATGGGAACCAATAACAAACAGGTCGCGCGTCCAACCCACAAATTCGTACGCTCAATGATCGACACAATCGGGCGCATCCAGGGCGACATGTCGTCAGGTGTTTCACCCGGTGCGCCAGATCGACGTTCCGCTATCAGTTCATCTGTAATATCCAGATCGTCGATGACCACATCATTGGACATGCTGCATTTCCCTGTTTTTTATAAGTTTGGATTTGGACCCCGACCAAAGCCGGGGTCCGTTGTTATTATTTTAGGCTGTCAGCAAAAGCTTTGCCCAAGTTCGCATTCGATGTTTGCGCCCCTGCCCAGAATGGAACCGCAACTTCGGCAAATGCCTTTTGGCTGTTCCAGACTTTGGCAAAGAATTCATTTTCATCTGCGTTCTTTTGCAAGGATGCTTTGGCTGCTTCCATGTACTGGCTAAAATAATCGGTTGGGGTATCGTGCAGAATGACACCGTGGTTTTCTGTCAAATCTTTCAGAGCTTTACCGTTTTCATAGATACGGTAGGACATTGATTTCGACAAAGATGCGTTTGCCGCAACTTCCAAGGCTTTTTGCTCAAGCGGTGTCAGAGCATTGTATACATCGCCATTGATGTACAAATCCGCGTTCACAACCACTTGGTGCAGACCTTGCAAATAGTAATGCTTGAGC
The DNA here is from genome assembly GCA_009920225.1 of Paracoccaceae bacterium. Taxonomy (GTDB): domain Bacteria; phylum Pseudomonadota; class Alphaproteobacteria; order Rhodobacterales; family Rhodobacteraceae; genus CAJXSD01. The sequence goes on along the minus strand of RGAJ01000027.1, from coordinate 2,603 downwards.
ACCTTTTGGAACCCAAAGACACTGTCTGGTTTTGGACAGCACCATTCAGCAGCATCGATTGTGCCTTTTTCCAATGCTGGCAAAATATCACCGCCGCCCATAGCAACAGATGCAACACCGATATCCTTGTAGGTTTGACCCGGAATACCAGGAGGAGTGCGGAACCGATACTTGCGGAAATCTTCCATGCTGTTAATCGGTTCTTTGAACCAACCCAATGCCTCTGGACCAACAGGTTGCAACATAAAGCCTTTTACGTTGACGCCCATTTCGTTCCAGAGTTCGTCATAGAGTTCCTTGCCGCCGCCATATTGGAACCAGCTGACAAAGGCGATGTTGTCGATACCAACACCCGCGCCCGCAACAGGCGATCCAAATAGCATTGCGGCAGGGTGTTTCCCTGACCAGTAATGGGTCCATGCAAAACCACCTTCGATCAAACCGCTGTCGACGGCATCCAATGTTTCGCTTACGCCCACAACGGCGCCTGCTGGCAAGACTTCGATCTTGAGCGACCCATTGGTCAAGGCCGCTACGTCTTCTGCAAAATCTTTTAACATTGTGACTTCGTCAGCTTGCGCTGGAATAACGGATTGCACGCGGATCACGGTTTCCGCAAACGCCGCACTTGCCATCAACGCGAGCGCTGCGGCCCCTGTTGTGACTGTCTTTAAATTGAACATTTCATGTCCTCCCTTATACAAGCACCCTTTTGTGTCTCGTTCACCGTGGCAGGTGCGTAACCGCAGTGTTATTCGTGTGTCTTGGCGCTATGACGCGTCCTCCAAGATCATGTCACTTACCTTTTCTCCAATCATGATCGCGGGCGCATTGGTGTTGCCGCTGACAATGATTGGCATGATGGATGCATCGGCCACCCGAAGCCGCCCGATGCCATGCACCCGCAACCGCGCATCAACGACCGCCATCGGATCGGTGCCCATTTTACAGGTGCCGGTCGGGTGATAGATCGTTACGGCTGTGCGCCGCACCCAATCCAAAATCGCGTCTTCATCACCAATGCCGACGCCTTGGCCCGGTGCATATTCTTCGGTGATATGCGATTTTAGCGGATCAAATTGCGCAATGCGGCGCGCAATCTGCACACCCTTGATGATTGTTTTGCAATCGGTATCGGTTGCCAGATAGTTCGGGTGAATGTCCGGCGCATCGTCCATATTGGCCGATTTCAACGCCAGATGACCCGCACTTTCGGGGCGCAATTGCAACACGGACGCGGTGAACGCGGAAAACGCATGCGCGCCCTGCCCGGGTGCATCGGCGCTAAAGGGTTGGATGTGAAACTGAATGTCCGGCGTTTCAAGATGGTCTTGGGTTTTCAAAAATGCAGTTCCAAGGCTTGCCGCCATGGTCATCGGCCCGCGCCCTGTGATGGCATATTGCGCGGCGATCAGGGCCTGTTTGAACAGGTTGTTCGTTTCAACATTGATGGTACTGAGGTTCGTTTTGAACACAGGGCGCGCTTGCAAATGATCCTGCAGATTCTTGCCAACGCCGTTCAGGGATTTGACAACCTTGATACCGTGTTCTCGTAAATGTGTGCCATCCCCCACGCCCGACAGCATCAGGATTTGAGGCGACCCAATTGCGCCTGCACTTAAAATCACTTCTCGACGCGCGGTGATCGTGCTGGTGATCCCGTCATGTCGCACGACAACCCCCGTCGCAACGCCATTTTCAATCACGACCTTTTGCGTCTGCGCACCGGTGATGATGGTTAGGTTTGGCCGACCTTTCGCGGGGTTGAGATAGGCGACCGCAGAGGAACACCGCCGCCCACCTTTCATGGTCATTTGGAAATATCCAACGCCTTCTTGGTCCGCCCCGTTGTAATCTGCGTTATAACGATACCCTGCGGCTTGCGCCGCGCTGATCCAATGGTTCACGATATCGCGTTCCAAACGGGACGATTGAACGGATAATGGCCCGCTTGTTCCACGCAGCCCCGTATCGTCGGAGCCATGCCATGTCTCGGAGCGTTTGAAATACGGGGCGACATCATCCCATCCCCACCCCGTGCAGCCCATTTGCGCCCATCTGTCATAGTCTTGCGGCTGCCCACGCACATAGAGCAAACCGTTGATCGAACTTGAGCCCCCCAACACGCGTCCACGGGGCCACGGGATTGAACGGCCCGCAATCCCTGCATCGGGTTGTGTGCGATACATCCAGTCGGTTTTAGGATTTCCCATGGTTTTGAAATATCCGACCGGGACATGGATCCAAGGGTTCGTATCCTTTGGCCCCGCTTCGATCAGCGCGACGGCATATCGCCCATTTTCCGACAACCGTGCAGCGATTGCACAGCCCGCAGAACCCGCACCAACGATGACGAAATCAAAGTCCATATTTCCCCGTTTATCAAATAATGAGACTTTTTGTCTCGTTTTTAATAAAAATTGATGTTACTATATCTAGGACGAATTTCAATTTTTTTCTGACGGACCTTTCACATGGACGATGACAGCCGTATTCCGACCAACCTTCGAACGCTCTTAATCCTTGAAATACTTGGGAAAAGCGATCGGCCAATGACGGCCACGGAAATCAATGACCAGTTGGGATTGCCCAAGCAAACGGTC
>RGAJ01000260.1 GCA_009920225.1 Paracoccaceae bacterium | reverse complement strand
ATCGTCAAAAGGATCATGGAAAGACTGTCCATAAAACAGCCCAAAATCAGATAGAATATAAGAATGACCGCAAGGATGATGAACGGGTTCAATCCCAATCCACCAACCCAGTTTGCAATTTCTTGGGGCACTTGGGTCAGGGCCAAGAACCCGTTGTAAAACGCAGCGCCCAAAACAATGAAAAAAATCATCGCGGTGGATCGGGCCGTGACGTAAAAGCTTTCGGCCAGTGACGCGCGGGTCAATCCCCCCGCTTTCCATGCCAAAATGCCTGTGCCCAATGCGCCAACAGCCGCGCCTTCGGTCGGGGTGAAAATCCCGCCATAAATCCCACCAACCACAAGGCCAAAGACGATCAAGACAGGCCACACGTCAAACAAGGCCTTGAACCGATCAGAATACGCAATTCGGCCGCGCACACCGGCAGAGCCCGGATTTACACGCACATAAATCGCGATCACCACAGCATATCCCAAGGCCGCGATAATGCCGGGGATAAAGGCCGCGAGAAAGAGCTTGGCGATGTTTTGTTCGGTCAGCAAAGCATAGATCACCAAGACCACCGAAGGCGGGATCAAAATGCCCAAAGTGCCGCCCGCCGCCAAAGTTGCCGTCGAAAAGCCACCCGAATACCCATAGCGGCGCAATTCGGGCAAGGCCACGCGGGACATGGTTGCGGCAGTGGCCAATGAGGATCCACAGATCGCCCCAAAGCCTGCACATGCTCCGACGGCGGCCATCGCCACACCGCCCTTGCGATGACCAAGCCAGCTTTCGGCGGCTTTGAACAAGGCTTGGGACATGCCGCCTAAGGTCGCAAAATGCCCCATCAAAAGAAACATGGGAATGATCGACAAAGAATAGCTAGAAAAGGTTGTATAGGTTTCCGATTTCAGTCGGGCAAAGGGGATAACGGTTTCCCCTGTCACAACAATCAACCCGATCAAACCGGTCGTGAACATCGACAGACCGATGGGCACGCGTAAAAAAATAAGCAGCAGCAGAACAGGAAAGGACAAGACGCCAATTAGAATGTCGCTCAATGGTCTGCTCCTTGGGGCTGGGGAAGAATGTCCTGATTTTTGACCGCCTCAACCACGCGAATAGTGGCGATATAGATCGTGATCACGGTTGTCACAGCGGCGCCCACCATGCTAAAGGCATAGCCCCACCAGACCGGAAATTGCAGCAATAATGAAACTTGTCCTGAATTGATCTTGCTTTGCATCCCTGCAAACAGTTGGACCGCAATTAACAGTATGATCAAGGCAAACAAGATATCAATCACTGCCTGCAAACGACGATTGTTTTTTTCGCTTAGACCCGTTGTGAAAATATCAACCACCGCATGGGCCCCCGCCAATTGACAGATGGGCAAGAACGCAAAAATGGCAAAGGCGACACCCGCTTCGACCAGTTCAAAATCACCGTTGATTGGCCCGACGCCCAACGACAGAGCCCATTTGGCCAGATCGGGTGCGACCGACATCATCGCATCGCTGTGCATCATGCCATTCACGGTGCGCCCCAAAATGGACGCGCAGGTCAAAACGACCAATGCGGTCAACATCAAACCACCCAAATAGGCCATGATGTTCGCACTGCGTTGGAAAAAATTATACATCATCAATCCCCGCGGGATAAAGAAACTGGCCCACGCGGGGCCAGTTTTTGACTAGGCTCGTCCTTAGAAGGTCGATGTCACACCTTTGCAGGATCCGTTCATCAGCGCTTTGGCTTGATCGATGCGGGCTTGGCCGTCGATGCCAACCTCGCCAACGGCTTTGACCCAGTTGTCGTAAATTGGTGCAACCAGTGGCAACCATTCTTTTTCCGCTGTTTCTGCGCTGACGGTGATGATGTTATTGCCATTATCAACCGCGATTTGACGTGCAGGACCGTCCGCATCAGACTGTGTTCCACCCGCAAAGACCGAGAAATTCATACCAGAATGATCATCAATCACTTTTTTCAGATCATCAGACAGGTTGTTGTATGCGTTTTTGTTCATCGCCAAAACGAATGTCAGGTTATAAAGTGCGGGTCCTTCGAATTCTGTGTGGTTTTCAACCAACTCTGACACTTTCAAAGATGCGGTCACTTCCCATGGAATGGTTGTTCCATCGATCACGCCTTTTGACAGACCTTCGGTCACGGCAGGAACCGGCATACCAACGGGTGTTGCGCCGGTCAGTGTTAACAATTCGTTGACCAAAACAGACCCACCGCGAATTTTCATACCTTCAAGATCGCTTGGGACTTCGACGGGGTCTTTCGTGTGGAACATACCTGGGCCGTGAACCCATGTGCCGATAATCTTGACGTCTTTGAATTCGTCTTGCATGTGCTCTTCGAACATCGTCCAATACGCACAGGATGCCGCGCGCGCATCTTCAACCATAAAGGGCAGGACTTTGTCGGCCCAGACGTCCAACACCAATTTTGGAACGTTGGCTTGTGCGGGCAAGAATTGGTGCATTTTCAAGGTAACATCAGCCGCCGTCGCAGTTGTTGCCGCCATCGCCAGTGCAGCAGCGCCGCAAAGAAGTTTGAAAGTTGAAGTTTTGGTCATGATGTCCTCCCTGTGACCACGTGAACGGCTGCGCTTTCCCATAGCGTGATGACCGTTTATAGATTAAGTCTATTTCATAATTGTAAGTATGGCTACTATTTTTTACCCTTTAGTTTCTGACGATTATGAACTGCTCCCTTTGAAAGCCGCCCCATTTTGTGATGTTTGAACCGAGTCAGTTTCTTGATCCATCTCTGCACTACAAAAACTTAACCCAGCAAAATCAAACTGGGAAGCTTTTTAAAATTTGCTCAAGCTTTCCTTGAGATTTCTGGTATATTTCTGCCCCCTCACTTAGGGCAAAGGCGGCGAAATTCGTCTTTAATATCACCCTGCGCCACGCATGCAGCGCAAGCAACCGCGCCGCGCGTTTTTCATCATTTTCCGTCAGATCCAAGCGCCCAAGCGCGCACATCACATCCAAGACATCCTGAATTCTTTGGAGGTCCAAAGCCCGATCCGCGCGCGATCTTATCCACTCGGGAAGGGTCTGCGCCTGAACCGGAAAACAAATGGCATCCTGAGTGTGTGGGACACGATCTTCAAACGTCACAATGGTCGTATCATGCAACCAAAGCACATTGCGGGACGATATCTGTTCTACCCACGCCATCGCCGGTCCAGCGTCGCGAAAAACACAAAGCGACAGTGTCGCGGGCGCAACCAACCTCGCCTCATAAATCTGGGGTGCGACGGCCAGAGTTTCCTTTTGTGCCTTTGGGGTCAAATAATAACTTGAGGTGCGGCCAGATTTATGG
>RGAJ01000259.1 GCA_009920225.1 Paracoccaceae bacterium | reverse complement strand
GTTCTGCGCGGGGAATGTCCCGTGGTGGATCACGTTTCATTCAAGATTGATGCCGGCGATTTCATTGGCTTGATCGGTCCGAATGGTGCGGGAAAAACCACGTTGATGCGGGCAGGTTTGGGGTTGTTGGCACATACTGGGGTGTCAACGCTGACGCAGATGACACCGCAAAAACGCGCCCGCACCGCCGCATGGATGCCGCAACAGCGTGAAATCGCGTGGGCGATGTCGGTCCGCGACGTGATCAGGTTGGGCCGCTTGGGTGCGGGCAATGCATCCGAGGATACGCGCGCGGTGGATACCGCAATGGACCGCATGGGATTGACGTCTTTTGCGGATCGCATCGCAACACACTTATCGGGGGGCGAACAAGCGCGGGTGTTGATTGCACGTGCATTGGCCCAAGACACGCCGCTTTTGTTTGCCGATGAACCGACGGCAAGCTTGGACCCCGAAAGCCAGCTGTCCACAATGGACGTCTTTCGCAGCCTCGCGGCCGATGGGCGCGGTGTGATGGCGTCCATTCATGACTTGGGGCTTGCGGCACGGTATTGCACGAAACTCGCCTTGATGCATCGCGGTCAATTGGTGGCCTTTGGATCCCCGACCGAGGTGTTGACCAAAGACAATCTGCGCGACGTTTTCAAAGTACATGCCTTTTATGAACACACCATCGATGGTCCCGTCTTTCAACCGCTGAGTGTCGTTTCATGATCGCAGTGCACAGAGGATTGCCCAATGCCCTTTGAACGTGTTGTGTGCCTGACCGAAGAAACCGTCGAGGCCCTGTATCTTTTGGGCCAAGACCATCGCATCGTTGGCGTCACAGGCTATGCCGTGCGCCCGCCACAGGTGCGGCGCGAAAAGCCACGGGTGGGTGCATTCACCAGTGCCGATTGCGACAAGATCGCGGCGTTAAAGCCCGATCTGGTGCTGACCTTTTCCGATCTACAGGCCGATATCGCCGCCGACCTGATCCGACGCGGGTTTAGCGTGCATGCGTTTAACCAACGCAAGGTGGCAGGCATATTGGACATGATCCGAACGCTGGGCCGATTGTTCGACTGCAGCGATCGGGCAGACGCGTTAGTGGCAGGCTATCACGCCAAACTGAACGCACTTGTCCAATCCAGACCAAAGCGCCCCCTGAGGATTTATTTCGAAGAATGGGATGATCCCCCCATTTCGGGCATCGGTTGGGTGTCTGAATTGATCGAAATTGCCGGCGGCCAAGATGTTTTTGCCCACCTGTCCAAAGAACAGGGTGCGAAATCCCGTATCTTGGATCCAAGCGCCATTATTGATGCAGCCCCCGATGTGATCATCGCGTCGTGGTGCGGGAAAAAGGTTGTCATCGACAAAATCAAGCGCCGCGCAGGATGGGATGCGATCCCTGCGGTAAAGAATGATTTGATATTCGAAATCAAATCACCCCTGATCCTACAACCGGGACCGGCCGCTTTGACGGACGGATTGGACCGTTTATGTGATATCATGCGTCATGCCAGACGCAGTCTTGATGAAAAGGAACCCGCCACATGACCCAATCGCTACACGAGTCCTTGAACATTGGCGGCCCTGCGCTTTGGGTGATCTTTGCGCTGTCAGTTGTTTTGTTGATGGTTGGGCTGTGGAAAATCTGGCACCTCTCGCGCATGGGCGCGTGGCGGCATCGGCGCTTGGCGCGGGTATTGGGGCATTGGTCACGCGGCGATTTTGCCGCCGCCCAAGACCAATTGGGAACCGCACAAGACGTCCGCACGAAAATGGCGCGCAGTGCCATCACCGCCATCCTGACCCCCAGCATATCAGAGCAAGACGCGCGCGAAGATTGCCTACGCGTGGGGCGTGGGTTGCTGCATGAGGCAAAATCAGGCCTGCGCCTGATCGAATTGATCGTGTCGATTGCACCTTTGGTCGGATTGCTTGGCACGGTTTTGGGAATGATTGACGCGTTCCAAGCCTTGCAAGACAGCGGGAACCAAGCCGACCCATCCGCCCTTGCGGGGGGGATTTGGCAAGCGCTTTTGACCACTGCCGCCGGAATGGGGGTTGCGATCCCCGCGTCAATTTTGCTGAGCTGGTTCGACAGCATTGTGGAAACCCTGCAAGCGGATATCGAAGACGCAGCAACCCAAATTTTTGTAAACGCCCCCAAATCATAACCATGTTTGACCTTGGCCAAACCATACGGCGCAAACGCCCCACACTGACCCCCATGATTGATGTGGTGTTTTTGTTGTTGGTGTTTTTCATGCTCGCCGCGCGGTTTGGTAGCGATCAGACATTGTCGGTTTCTGCCCCATCCCCTATGGCGTCCACCTATACCGGTGCGCCACGCTTGATCGAAGTGGATGATCAAAACCGTTTGTTCCTGAATGGTCAAATGATGCAGGTTGATGCGCTGATCCCTGCGGTGATGCAGTTGATGACAGCGCCGAATGATGTGGTTGTGTTGCGGCCCAAATCGGGGACACAGGTGCAATCTCTGGTCAAGGCGATGACCGTTCTGCGCGACAATGGCATCGACACGATTGCATTGGTGGGGCATCGTGATGCGCCTTGATCCCCCATCCCGACGCAGACAAGACGAAAACATTGTTCCGATGATCAATGTGGTCTTTTTGCTGTTGATCTTTTTTCTGATGACAGCACAGATGACACCCCCCTCGCCCGTGCAGATCACACCACCAAGCGGCGAAGGCACCGCACATACCCAAGATGCACCGCGCGTCTATATAGATCAAAGCGGCGAGGTGTATTTTACCACAGCACAAGGCGCAGATGCGATTGCGGCGGTGGTGTCATCCCAGTTTGAAATCCTTGACATTGCTACCGATCAGGCGGTCGATGCAAATGTTTTGATTGCCCGTCTTCAACAGTTGAACCCAACGGGTCAGACGCGGATCGAATTGATCATCGCGCCGCCTCGGGGCCTCGCAGAATGAAGCTGCGCGACGCTATGATATTCGGCCCCTTGGCCTTGGGTCTGCATGTTGTGGCCTTTGCCGCGCTGCCGCCCTTGTCGAACGGGGGGGCGGGCGATGACGGTGATGCGTCCTTCACACTGCAAAGTGTTCCTGTTGACCTTGCCACTTTGGTTGAGGCATGGGACAGGCCCCCAGACGTGGCAACGACGCCGGACACCATCACCATACCGCCCGAAGCGGCAGAGGCACCCCTGCGCCCCCAAACGGACAGGCCGATTGCGCGCAGCGCCACGCCCGCAGGCTTGGCGTTGGTGATGGATGCCCTGCCCCCGACCCTGCCATCCCCGACGCCGTTGCCATTGGCCATCGTCCCACAGATGCCTGCACTGTCGCCGCCAAGTGCCCCCGAT
>RGAJ01000258.1 GCA_009920225.1 Paracoccaceae bacterium | reverse complement strand
CTTTCATTTTTGCAAAAATACTCGCGCCGCAGGCCATCCGCCAAAGGCGGATAAAAAAACTGCGTGGGGCGCAAGCCCCACACAATTCAAAGACCGCCGGTCTTACCCAATTTCACCATCAGCTTGCTATGGACATTGGCCGTGACAAACTTTGAAACATCGCCATTTAAGCGCGCGATTTCTTTGACCAATTTCGATGCAATCGCCTGATGGCGGGCCTCGGCCATCAAAAACACTGTCTCGACGCTGCTGTCCATTGCGCGATTCATTCCAACCATCTGATATTCATATTCGAAATCCGCAACCGCTCTAAGACCGCGTATGATGACTTGCGCGCCGACATCTTGCGCACAATTGATCAAAAGGTTTTCAAAGGGATGCGCGATGATCTCTGCCCCTGTTTCCTTGGACAACGCGGCGCATTCGTGCTCGATCATCTCAACCCGCTCTTCCAATGAAAAAAGCGGCCCCTTATCACGATTGATCGCCACACCAATCACAAGACGATCCACCAACATCGACGCACGACGAATGATATCTACATGGCCCAATGTGATGGGATCAAAGGTTCCGGGATAAAGGCCAATACGCATTTCACAGTCTCCGTCGGCGAAAGTTTGACGCACGCAACAATATTACCCAAGGAATTGCAAGGGTTAATATCCCATTATCATGCCTTCAAGCGCGTCCTTTTCCATCGCCAACTCGGTCAATCGTGACTTGACCACATCCCCCAAAGTAATCAGCCCAATCAATTCCCCATTCTCAACAACCGGCATGTGGCGAAACCGGCGCTCTGTCATGGTGGCAAGGATTTGATCGGCTGTGGCGTTTTTCGAACAGGTCACCACAGCGGTTGTCATATAGGGTGCGACGGTATCTGATAAAACGGCTGGTCCTGATTTGGCAATGATCCGAACAATGTCACGTTCTGACAAAATGCCAACGGCCTTTTTGCCATCATCCGACACCACAAGTGACCCAAATTTTCGATCTGCAAGGGTTTTGGCCGCCTCGGCCACAGTTGTGGAACTTGTGATCGTGACGACACCTTGACTTGATTTTGACTGAAGAATTTGTGCAACAAGCATTTCAACACCTCGCAATAATATTTCAATAATTACATGGTGCGCGTAATTTAATTTTCTGTCAAGCAAAGCTTTCCAGATATTCGACCTCTTTTTTCAACTCATGCGATAGAGCTTGGGCAAAGCGATTCATACGCTCCAAACGCCGATCATCGACGTGACGGATAAGATAAAAACTCCGCTTTAACTGAAACTGATCCGCCAAGACACGCGATATACTGGGGGCAAATGGCAGGGCAAAATCATGCACGATCCCCACCCCTGCCCCCGCGCGCAGCCAGTTGAATTGTACGGCCACCGAATTGGACGCAAGGTTGACATGATCCCTGCCCAATTCAGACAGGTAATCCAATTCCTTGTCGAAAATCATATCTGCGATATAGCCAACCATCCGATGCCGCGATAAATCGGACAAAGAAGAAATTGGCCCATGGCGCTCCAAATAGCTGTCTGAGGCCGCCAAATGCAGGTGATACTCGGTCACTTTTTGCACCGATAACCGCCCCGTCGATGGGGGGCTGACGGCAATTGCCATATCTGCTTCGCGCTTCGACAGATTGACAACACGGGGCAAGGCCACAATTTGAATGTCTAAATCAGGGTTTTGATCGGCGATCCGCGCACAGACCTGTGGAAGCAGGAAATTCGCGCATCCATCAGGCGCCCCAATCCTGATTTGTCCTGATAATGATCCCGCGGTTCCAGAGATGTCTTCGTTCAATCCAATGATTGCTTGTTCCACCCGTTCTGAATGGGCCATAAGCCGGGTGCCTGCTTCGGTCAGCGCATATCCATTTGGGGATTTGACAAATAACGGTGATCCAATCGCCTCTTCCAGTCGCGCTATGCGACGTCCGACAGTGGCGGGATCAATTTTCAACACCCGCCCGGCCGCTGATAGGGTATCGCGCCGCGCAACGGCCAAAAACACACGCACATCGTCCCAACTGTATTCCATGATCCAACCTTTGCAAAAATGCACGACGCTTTTGAAATATTACACCTTTTCATAACATTTTTGCAAATGTAAGGTCCAGCCAAATTCAAGGAGGATATTCCATGCAAGAGTTAACCCACTATATCGGCGGCGAACACGTCAAAGGCACATCCGGCCGTTTTGCCGATGTCTTCAACCCAGCAACAGGCGAGGTTCAGGCCAGGGTTCCACTGGCATCCGCGGCAGAGCTTGCAAAGGCTGTCGATATCGCTGCGGCTGCGCAACCTGCTTGGGCGGCGGTGAACCCACAACGCCGCGCGCGTGTGATGATGAAATTCGTGGATCTTTTGAACCGCGATATGGACAAATTGGCCGAAGCGCTGTCGCGCGAACATGGCAAAACCTTTCCCGATGCCAAAGGTGACGTTCAACGCGGTCTTGAGGTTGTCGAATATTGTATCGGTGCCCCACAACTGTTGAAGGGCGAATTCACCGACAGCGCCGGTCCCGGCATTGATATGTATTCGATGAAACAGGCGCTTGGCGTGACTGCGGGTATCACACCGTTCAACTTTCCTGCGATGATCCCGATGTGGATGTTTGCCCCTGCAATTGCCTGCGGCAACGCGTTTATCCTAAAGCCATCCGAACGCGATCCATCCGTGCCGTTGATGTTGGCGGAATTGATGGAAGAAGCCGGCCTGCCAAAAGGCATCCTTCAGGTCGTCAATGGCGACAAAGAAGCGGTGGATGCAATCCTAGACCACGAGGTTATCCAATCTATTGGTTTCGTCGGATCCACCCCAATCGCCGAATACATCTATGGCCGTGGTTGTTCCAACGGTAAGCGCGTACAATGTTTTGGCGGCGCGAAAAACCATATGATCATCATGCCAGACGCAGACATGGACCAAGCGGCCGATGCGTTGATCGGTGCGGGTTACGGTGCGGCGGGCGAACGCTGCATGGCGATTTCGGTCGCGGTTCCTGTGGGCGACGAAACAGCGGATCGTCTGATCGAAAAACTGGTTCCACGGATCGAAAAGCTAAAGGTCGGCCCATATACAGCGGGCGACGATGTTGATTATGGCCCCGTTGTGACTGCGGCGGCAAAACAAAACATCCTAAACCTCGTGCAATCGGGGATCGATCAAGGGGCAACTTTGGTTGTGGATGGGCGTGATTTTAGCTTGCAAGGATATGAGAACGGCTTCTTTGTTGGCCCACATCTGTTTGACAACGTCACGCCAGATATGGACATCTACAAAAAAGAAATCTTTGGTCCCGTTCTGTCAACCGTGCGCGCGAAATCTTATGAA
>RGAJ01000257.1 GCA_009920225.1 Paracoccaceae bacterium | reverse complement strand
CGGGGGGTGAATTTTTTCTGCGGATCGAGGATTTGGATCAATCTCGGGTGAGACGAGAGTGGGAAGATCTGATTTATGAGGATCTGGAGTGGTTGGGCATCCGATGGGATGCGGTCCCCCTGCGCCAATCGGATCGCAGGGAAATATATCTGCAGGCCTTGAAGGGGCCGCTGCGCGATTATATTTTCCCATGTGTCTGTAATCGTCGCGATATTATGACCGCGGCAAATGCCCCGCAAGATGGCGAGCCTGCAATGGGACCAGACGGGATTGTTTATCCGGGCACATGCGCGCCCAAAGGTCCGGTTGATCTGGAACAGCTATCTTGGTCAGAGGTGAATTTGCGATTGCGGGATTGGGGCGCAGGTGACCTAACGCTTGGGTTTAAAGAATGTGGCGTGTCAGCGGGGCGGCACCTTGTGAGCTTGGATGATTTTTTTAGAACGATTGGTCAAGTTGTGGTGTGGCGGCGCGGCTATGCAGCCTATCATCTTGCATCTGTCGTGGATGACGCCGATCAAGGGATAACGCATGTCATTCGGGGGCATGACCTGTTTGAAGCAACACAGATACATGTTGTTTTACAATATCTTATGAAGCTGGAAACCCCAACCTATCACCACCACAGGTTAATAACAGATGATGACGGGAAACGATTGGCCAAGCGTCATGATGCAAAGGCCATCCGTGTGTATCGGGATCAGGGATATTCGGTTGAAGCAATCCGCGACATGGTTGGGTTACCGTTGGAGTAATCGATTTTCGAATTGCTGCGCAATCCGACAGATGCGGGGGCTTTGCCCCCACACCGCCAGAGTATTTTGACAAAGATGAAAAGAGTACCATAAAAAACGCCCGCAAGAGCGCGGGCGTTTTTGGAAAGGTTTCGTGAAAATTCTAGGCGGCAGCTTCGTTTGCTGTGGTTCCGCGACGTTTCACCAATTCTTCGGCGACCAAGAACGCAAGTTCCAAAGATTGTGATGCGTTCAAGCGTGGATCGCATGCTGTGTGGTAGCGATCAGAGAGGTCTTCGTCAGTGACCGCGACAACGCCGCCTGTGCATTCAGTCACGTCTTGACCGGTCATTTCGAAATGCACACCGCCTGGAACGGTGCCTTCTGCGGCGTGAACGGCGAAGAATTCGCGCACCTCGCGCAGGACACTGTCGAAGGGACGTGTTTTGTAACCTGTTGAAGATTTGATCGTATTCCCATGCATCGGATCACAAGACCAGACGACATTCGCGCCCTCTTCTTGCACCGCTTTGATCAGGCGTGGCAGGTGATCACCAACCGAGCCTGCGCCAAAGCGCGCGATCAACGTCAGACGGCCCGCTTCGTTTTCAGGGTTCAGTTTGTTCATCAATACCTTGAGATCATCGGCGGTTGTGGTTGGGCCGCATTTCAAGCCGATCGGGTTGAGAACCCCACGGCAGAATTCAACATGCGCCCCATCAGGTTGACGGGTGCGATCCCCGATCCAGATCATGTGGCCGGAACCCGCCAGCCATTTGCCAGATGTCGAATCAAGGCGCGTTAAAGCCTCTTCGTATTCGAGCAACAAGCCTTCGTGGCTGGTATAGAAATCCACTGTACGCAATTCATGGGCGATCTTGCTGTCCAAGCCTGCGGCCTTGATGAAATCAAGCGCATCTGCGATGCGTTCGGACATGACGCGATATTTCGATGCTTTTTCCGTTTCGGTAAAGCCCAATGTCCAGCTGTGAACTTTGTGCACATCGGCATATCCGCCGGTGGAAAACGCACGCAACAGGTTCAACGTTGCCGCAGCCTGTGTATAGGCTTGCAACATTTTCTTGGGATCGGGAATGCGCGCTTGGGGCGTGAAATCCAATTCATTGATGATGTCGCCGCGGTAGCTTGGCAATTCGACACCATTGACAACTTCGGTCGGGGCAGAGCGTGGTTTTGCAAACTGACCAGCCATGCGGCCAACTTTGACAACTGGCACTTTGGCGCCGTAGGTTAAAACCATCGCCATTTGAAGCATGACTTTGAAAGTATCGCGAATGCCGTCTGCGGTAAATTGCGCAAAGCTTTCGGCACAATCGCCGCCTTGCAACAAAAACGCATCCCCGCGCGAGGCGGCGGCCAATTTTTCTTTCAAACTCCGCGCTTCGCCAGCAAAGACAAGCGGTGGATAATTCGACAGCTGACTTTCGACTGCGTTCAGCGCCTCCTGATCCGTATAATCAGGCATCTGAACCCGTGGCTTGTTGCGCCAATTGGTTTTTTGCCATTCGCTCATCTTAAACTCCAGTACGTTAGCGATATCAATATCGGGCTTATATACTGTCCTATTCCAAAGGGCCATGGGTAAATTTACGACATACCTTGACGCGAACGACAACTTTTGAGCAAGTGTTAATTACGACTCGGTCAAAATGGTCATACTATGAAAACGACACGCCAAATTATTGAAATCGACACCCCCATCAAACCGCCAAAGCAGTTTGTGTTTGTGTTGATGGAAAATTTCACTTTGTTGTCCTTTGCGTCGGCTTTGGATGCCTTGCGTATCGCCAATCGTATGGCAAACCGCCAATTGTATGTGTGGAAATTCATCGGCGAAGGCGGCGTTGAAGTCAGCTGTTCGGCGGGCACTGTGTTTAAATTGGATGATGATCTGATTGAACTACGGCGCGATGACATCGCGCTTTTGTGCGGTGGGATGAATATTCAAAACGCGACGACAAAAAAATTGCTCAACTGGATTCGTCGTGAAGCACGGCGTGGCTTGACCATGGGCGGTCTGTGTACGGCCGCGTTTCCCTTGGCCAAGGCGGGACTGCTGGATGGAAAACGTGCGACGATCCATTGGGAAAACCAAGACAGCTTTGCCGAAGAATTCCTTGAGGTTAATTTAACAAAATCTGTTTTTGTTGTTGATGGCAATCGCTTGACAACCGCGGGCGGAACATCGTCGATTGATTTGATCTTAAAGATCATTGCCGATGATCATGGCGAAGAATTGGCAAATGCGGTCGCGGATCAGATGATTTACAGCTCGATCCGTACGGACCAAGACACACAGCGTTTGTCGGTGCCGACACGGATTGGCGTTCGGCATCCAAAACTAAGCCAAGTCATTCAAATGATGGAACAAAATATAGAAGAGCCCATCAGTCCCGCGACTTTGGCAAAGAATGTGGGCATGTCCACGCGCCAATTGGAACGGTTGTTCCGCAGATACCTAAGCCGCAGTCCAAAGCGATATTACATGGAACTGCGCTTGCAAAAGGCGCGCAACCTGTTGATGCAAACAGATATGAGCGTGATCAACGTTGCATTGGCCTGTGGCTTTGCCTCGCCGTCGCATTTTTCAAAATGCTA
>RGAJ01000256.1 GCA_009920225.1 Paracoccaceae bacterium | reverse complement strand
TCAGTAATTACAAGGCACTAGCGCACATCAGACATTTAGAACTATTAGGACATCAAGCGTCAAAAGTTTTGACGCTTGTGCTTTTTCTGAGAGTTCAAAACGCCGCAACTGGTCAAAAACGACGGTTTTTCAGTTCACTAAAAGTGTATGGATTTTTTGATTTGAACGACGACTCACGCCGGAGTGTATGGATTTACAAATCCAAAAACATCACAGCCGTATGATCCTCGATCTCGACCGAGTGACGGGGAATGAGACTACTGATAACGCGGTAAATCGCGTACTGCCGCAAATGCAGCAAACCGCGCAACGCCTCCGCAAGTTGCTATGGAAGATTAGTGGAATGGATCGAAGTTAATTGCGCCATTTTTGAGCACAGCTTTTGCAATAACGCTTCGGTGAATCTCGCTTGTGCCATCATAAATGCGGTAGATCCTTGCATCACGGTAATATCGCTCGATGGGTAAATCTTTGCAGTAACCCATGCCACCGAAAATTTGAACAGCGCGGTCGACGACCCGACCCAAGGTCTCTGCTGCATGAACTTTTACCATGCTAATTTCGACACGGGCATCATGGCCCTCGTCCAGCAGACATGCAGCACGATAAACCATCCACCGCGCGGCGTTGATCTCGATCACGCTGTCTGCGAGCATTTGTTGGATCATCTGAAAATCGCCGATTGATTTCCCGAATTGGTGCCGCTCACGCGCCCAATCGAACATGCTCTCACAAATGTGAGTCGCTTTACCAACAGCCCGCGCGCCAACCTGGGCGAGACGGACGACGTTCAGGGCCCCCATGGCCAGCTTGAAGCCCTGACCGCGGGCACCCAATAAGGCATCCTCCTCCAGGGGGACCTCGTCAAAA
The DNA here is from genome assembly GCA_009920225.1 of Paracoccaceae bacterium. Taxonomy (GTDB): domain Bacteria; phylum Pseudomonadota; class Alphaproteobacteria; order Rhodobacterales; family Rhodobacteraceae; genus CAJXSD01. The sequence goes on along the minus strand of RGAJ01000256.1, from coordinate 2,490 downwards.
AACAATTCGATATGAGGGGTACCGCGTAACCCCATCATCGGTTGATCTTTACCGACAGTAAATCCCGGTAAGCCTTTATCCACCATGAAAAGCGAGATCTCGTTTTCATCCGTCTTGGCGGAGACAAGAAAAAAGTCACTCCAGAGACCATCGCTGATAAAGTGCTTCGCACCACTCAGACGCCAACCCGCCGAAGTTTTCACGGCGCGGGTGCTGATACCCCCGGCGTCGGACCCCGCGCCAGGCTCTGTGATTGCAATCGAACACGTACGCGTCCCAGCAACCGTTGGTGCTAACCACCGCTCAATCTGCCTACCCTGACAATGCAACAGTGGTTCATATACATTACCGAAGGCCCGGCGTATCAGAATATCTGTGGTCCGTCCAAACTGCTCTTCACACAAAATACGATCAAAGTGACTCAAGCCGCCGCCGCCATGAGCCTCGGGTATGTTGAAGGCATAAAAACCAAGGGCCTTACCTTTCGCATGAATGGCATGCGCTTGAGCATCTGGCAGGCTACCCGACGCTTCTACCAGCTCCTCAAGGGGCTTGAGTTCTTCTGTGATGAAACGGCGAATGGTCTCGACCATCAAATGTTGATCGCTGCTTAACGAAAAGTTCATCTTGTCGTTTTATCTTTTATACAAAACACCAGCTGATTCGAGCTCTGCGATTTCAGCATCAGAATAGCCCAGAGATGCTGCAACAGTCGCGTTATCTGCCCCGATATCCGGTGCGACTTTTTGCATAGGCGCGTTGGTGTCGCAGTCTGAAAACCGAAACGGCAAATTAGGAAACCGTAGCGTTCCGTAACGTGGATGTGCTTGCTGAAGAATCATTCCGCGGACCTGTATCTGCGGGTCATTAATGACTTCATCGATGTACTGCACCTTAGCGCTCGGAACATCAATGTCGTCCCACAGCGTGAGGACCTCAGCCACGTATCTGTTGCTGACCCAGGATTTAACCGTAGCCGGAACTTCTTCTCCATTGGTGTTTCTCCCGTTAAGGCTGCGGAAACGTAGGTCAGCTCCAAATACTGCAGGCCCACCGTTTTTCTCCAGGATGTTAGCAAAACGCATCCGGTTGTGTTTGCGCGTCCCAAGATGCGTGTCGATTTTGCGCCCCAGAATACCGCCAGCGGTATTGATTTCGTCAACAGCGAGTCTGACCCCGTTGTCGTAATTGGTACCAGCGGTTGTGCCAGAACCAGAAAGTTCAACAATGCCAAAAATTGGAATAGGTTGCGCGATAGCGCTGACATAAGCACCTACGAGTGCCAAGGCAGCTACTGCAATGCGAATTGATTTTTTTTCATGTTGTCTCCTTCAGCCTGTTAATGATTTACCAACCACTTCGATTCAAGCCTTTCAATTCAAAGGAACTGTGAGCTCTCGAATGACTTTAGAGGTGTCAGGGCGCACACCCCGCCACCAAGAAAATGCTTCTGCAGCCTGTTCTGCCAACATACCTACGCCATCAGCGAGATGTTTCACGCCAGAGCTTTTTGCCAGCTGCAAGAATGGGGTTAACCCCTTGGCATATGCCAACTCATAAGCCAGCGATTCAGCCCCAAACACAGTGGCTGATATGGCTGGTAACTCGTTTCGCAAACTGGCTGAGGTGGCATTGAATATGACATCGAACTGCATACCGGCAAGTGCTGAAAACGGCAACGCACTGACTTGGTTTTGTTGCGTTTGATTTTTCTCAGCAATACGCTTTAGTTCTTGCGCTTTAGACAGCGTGCGATTGGCGATGACCAATAATTCTGGTGCTTCATACAGAAACGGAAGCAATGCACCACGCGCTGCCCCACCGGCTCCAAGCAACAGAACTCTTTTGTCTTTGAGTTGATGTTTCAAGTTATGAACAACATCCCGAACCAGCCCGACGCCGTCAAAATTCTCGGCAATGACTTCATCGCCTGCAAACGATAGTGCGTTTGCAGCCCCCGCAAGTTCAGCCGCTGGCGAACGTTTGCTTGCGTATTGAAAGGCATCCAACTTGAATGGGGCTGTGATGTTGATGCCCCTACCACCAGCTTTTCTGAACTGATCAACCGTTTCCTTGAAACCACCTAAGGGTCCTAAGATTTTTGTGTACTCAATGTCTTGCTGCGTACTACTTGCAAAACTCATGTGAATGAAGGGCGACTTAGAAAAATCGATGGGGTTGCCAATTACTGCATATTTATCAGTCATTGCTTTCTCACTCACTTAGAGAACAAAACACCATCGCTTTGCATGGCGAGGATTTGTTCATTTGAATATCCCAACTTCTGCGCAACCTCGACATTGTGTTGCCCCATATCAGGCGCCACTTTTTGCATAGGCGCATTGGTGTCGCAATCTGAGAATCGGAACGGCAAATTTGGCAAACGCAATTTGCCAAATTTAGGATGCTCTTGCTCCAAAATCATGCCACGTGCTTGAATTTGCGGGTCGTTGATCACTTCGTCGATCCGCTGCACCTTGGCACTTGGAA
>RGAJ01000255.1 GCA_009920225.1 Paracoccaceae bacterium | reverse complement strand
GGACATCGCGGGCCCGAATGCCGCGGGCGAGCGCATCACAATCACGGGCCGTGTCATTGATGGGACAGGCGCGCCCGTCAAAGACGTCATGTTAGAAGTATGGCAAGCCAATGCGGCCGGCACCTATGCCCATGACGAAGATCCCCGTAATGCCGAAGTCGAAGAGGGCTTTCGCGGTTGGGGTCGGGTGATCACCAATTTCGAAACGGGGGAATTCAGCTTTGACAGCATCAAACCTGGGTGCGCGCCCGGTCGCAGTGGAAAAACCCAAGCCCCCCATATCAACCTGTGGATTGTGGCGCGTGGGATCAATGTTGGTCTGAACACACGGATGTATTTTGCCGAAGAAAAAGAGGCAAACGCCAACGACCCTGTTTTGAACCTGATTGAACAGCTGCATCGCCGCGACACATTGATCGCGCACAAGCAATCTAACGGCAGTTATCTGTTTGATATTTACCTACAAGGCGACAAGGAAACGGTATTCTTCGATGTCTAATCTCTCTGAAAAACCCTGTATTATCTGCGTGGCCATCACGGGGTCTTTGCCGACCAAAGCAAACAACCCCGCCGTGCCGATTTCGGTAAACGAACAAATCGAAAGCACACAAGAAGCATTTGAGGCAGGCGCAACCATCTGTCATGCCCATGTGCGCAACGATGATCAAACGCCATCCTCGGACCCTGAAAAATTCGCACGCCTCAAGGAAGGGTTGCTGAAACATTGCCCCGGTATGATCATACAATTTTCAACAGGTGGCAGATCGGGTGCCGGTCAAACCCGTGGTGGTATGTTGCCCCTGTCGCCCGATATGGCATCTCTGTCTGTGGGGTCGAATAACTTTCCAACCCGCGTCTATGAAAATCCACCGGATTTGGTGGATTGGTTGGCGTCCGAAATGCGCACATACAATGTAAAACCCGAAGTCGAAGCCTTTGATCTCTCCCACATCCATCAGGCGGCCGCCATGAACCGCGATGGGCGTATTCCGGGCAAACTCTATGTGCAATTCGTGATGGGGGTGAAAAACGCCATGCCCGTGGATCGCGATGTGTTTGACTATTATATCAAAACTGTTGAACGGCTAGTGCCTGATGCACAATGGTGCGCGGCAGGGATCGGACGGGATCAAATCACACTTAACGAATGGGCCGTATCATCGGGTGGCCATGCCCGCACAGGGCTTGAGGATAATGTGCGGATTGACAAAGACACGCTTGCCCCATCAAACGCGGCCTTGGTCAAACGCGTGACGGAGCTGTGCGATAAATACGAACGCCCCGTCGCCACGTGGCAACAGGCGCGCGCGCTTTTGGAATTGAAACAACCGTCTTAGGCTTTCACATTTGACAAAATACTCGCGCCGAAGGCTTTGCCCATGAAAATGGGCAAAATCGGGTCTTGCGTTGTGCCAAATCCACCTATATACGCCCCCTATTGCGCGGCCGGCTGAAGGGCATGCCGAGTCGCGTTTATCGGAACCTAAACTCTAAGGAGACGAAAATGCCTAAGATGAAGACCAAATCGAGCTGCAAAAAGCGGTTCAAAGTCACGGCCACTGGCCGTATCAAGACGGGCCAAGCTGGCAAACGTCACGGTATGATCAAACGTACCACCAAATTCATCCGCACAGCACGCGGCACAACAGTAATGTCTGCACCTGATGAGAAAATCATCAAGGGCATGATGCCATACGCCCGCTAAGGAGGATTTGAGACATGTCACGCGTAAAAGGGGGTGTTGTCACCCATCGCCGTCACAAGAAAATCATCGACCAAGCTAAAGGTTACTATGGACGTCGCAAGAATACGTTCAAAGTTGCAGCACAAGCTGTCGATAAAGCAAACCAATACGCAACTCGCGACCGTCATAATCGCAAGCGTAACTTCCGCAGCTTGTGGATCCAACGCATCAATGCGGGCGTTCGCGCCTATGACGAAGCTCTGACATACAGCCGTTTCATCAACGGTTTGAATTTGGCAGGCATCGAAGTTGACCGCAAAGTATTGGCTGACTTGGCTGTACATGAACCCGCCGCGTTCAACGCGATTGTGGATCAAGCCAAAGCAGCATTGGCATAATCAACGCCAAAGCGAATAGAAAGCCGCGCCTTGAGCGCGGTTTTTTTCTGCCCTTTCCCCAAATGAAGCGCTTGTTCTTTGTGCGCAATTCCATAGGCTGATCCTATTGGATAAGGGGCGGTTCCATGAATTATTTCAGAAATTACATTTCCCAAACCGATGATCGCATGATCATGAAGATGGATCATTATCTTGATATCTACGACAAACTCCTGCGCGATTGGCAGGGGCGGGAAGACACGCACACAAGCTATTGGCCCGGATTTGGCGGCGGGTACAAAGCGCCGCAATCCTTTATCGAAAAATGCAAAAACTTGGTCGACCACATGCACAGTTGGTACACGGATCAAGACGATATTTTTCCCTTTCACGCCGCAGCGCGACAGGTGCATTCGGTGCAATTTTACGACTCTCTCGTCGTGATCGAAAAAGAACATAAACAGCCCCCTGTTTCCATCGCGTCGCAGAATGGAACGGTGACGAAATCTGATAAAATCCTGAAAGTTCGCAGCCGAACCTCGATTTTTTAGGCCCGATCCCCCGCATCGGCCGCCTGACACCTTGCCAATAGTGCGAAATATGTTAGCAGGGATGAAAGTTTTTTGGAGGCCGATGATGAACGATCTGCGTGATAAATATATTCAGGCGATTGCCAATGCGACGGATGAAAACACCTTGGAAGAGGTGCGCCTAGCCGCTGTTGGGAAAAAGGGCGAAATCAGCCTGAAAATGCGGGAACTGGGCAAGATGACCGCAGAGGAACGCCAAATTATGGGCCCGACGCTGAACGCGCTTAAGGATGAAATCAACAGCGCCTTGGTGGCCAAGAAATCCGCGCTGTCCGATGCGGCCTTGAATGAACGTTTGCGCTCCGAATGGTTGGATGTGACCCTGCCCACGCGCCCCACGCGCCAAGGCACCATCCATCCCATCAGCCAAGTGACAGAAGAGGTCACTGCGATTTTTGCCGACATGGGCTTTGGCGTTGCCGAAGGTCCGCGCATTGACAGCGATTGGTATAACTTTGATGCGCTGAATATCCCGTCCCATCACCCCGCGCGTGCCGAAATGGACACGTTCTATATGCACCGCGCCGAAGGTGACAATCGCCCGCCGCATGTTCTTCGGACCCACACCAGCCCCGTGCAAATCCGCACGATGGAAAAGACGGGCGCGCCTGTGCGTGTCATTTGTCCGGGTGGCGTGTATCGCGCGGATTATGACCAAACCCATACACCGATGTTCCATCAGGTCGAAGGTCTGGCCATCGACAAAGATATCTCTATGGC
>RGAJ01000254.1 GCA_009920225.1 Paracoccaceae bacterium | reverse complement strand
GGTTTTGAAAACCCAAGTCTACCTCTATGAGGCGGACACAGACCGTATCAAAGCCGCCTATGAGGCCGGCAACGATATCGCGCGTGATTTGCTGCTGAGCTACTCCGAGGCGGAGTTCTTTACCAAATTGCCACCCGTTGCCGAAGAAATCAAAATCGTCAGCTTTATCGCCGCCGAAGGCGACATTTCCACCGACCTTTTGTCCCCCGGCAATCAGGCGCATTCACGCTCTGACCGTGAATTGCACGGCAAATGCATGATCAACGAACGCGCACAACAAGAAATCCAAGCGCTCAAGATCCAGCACCCCGACAAACAAGTCATGTTGGTTGCCGAAAAAGGCACCATGGGTGTCGGATCATCGCGGATGTCTGGCGTGAACAACGTGGCCTTGTGGACCGGTAAACCAGCAAGCCCCTATGTCCCCTTTGTCAACATCGCCCCAATCGTCGGTGGAACAAACGGCATTTCCCCGATCTTCCGCACCACGGTTGACGTGACAGGCGGGATCGGAATTGACCTCAAGAACTGGGTCAAGAAAATGGGCGACGATGGCAAGCCGATCTTGAACAACGACGGCAACCCGATTTTGGAACAGAAGTATTCTGTCGAAACCGGTACAGTGTTGACCATCAACACCAAAACCAAAAAGCTATATAACGAAGCGGGCGACGAAGAATTGGTTGACCTCTCTCCGTCGTTCAGCGCGCAAAAGCTGGAATTTATCAAGGCGGGCGGATCCTATGCCATCGTCTTTGGCAAGAAATTGCAAACATTTGCGTGTGAAACATTGGGCATTCCAATCAAATCCGCCTTTGCCCCATCGCGTGAAGTGTCACACGAAGGCCAAGGTCTAACCGCGGTCGAAAAGATCTTTAATGCGAACGCGCGCGGCACAACTCCCGGCAAGGTGTTGCATGCCGGATCAGACGTACGTGTCAAAGTGAACATCGTCGGATCACAAGACACCACCGGTTTGATGACCGCCCAAGAATTGGAAGCCATGGCCGCAACGGTGATTTCACCCTCTGTGGATGGTGCGTATCAGTCGGGCTGTCACACAGCATCCGTTTGGGATGCAAAAGCCCAAGCAAACACCCCCCGCTTGATGGCGTTCATGCATAAATTCGGCCTGATCACCGGCCGTGATCCCAAAGGCCAATATCACGCGATGACCGACGTGATCCACAAGGTCTTGAACGATATCACCGTGGATGACTGGTCAATCATCATCGGCGGCGACAGCCACACGCGCATGTCCAAAGGTGTGGCCTTCGGCGCGGATTCCGGCACCGTTGCCTTGGCTCTCGCCACAGGCGAAGCCACAATGCCAATTCCTGAATCTGTGAAAGTCACCTTCAAAGGCACCATGCCAGCGCATATGGATTTCCGCGACGTGGTTCACGCGACACAGGCACAAATGCTGCAACAATGCGGGGATAACGTGTTCCAAGGCCGCGTGATCGAGGTGCATATCGGAACGCTTTTGGCAGACCAAGCGTTCACATTCACCGACTGGACCGCCGAAATGAAGGCGAAAGCATCCATCTGTATTTCCGAAGACGCAACATTGATTGAATCGTTGGAAATCGCGAAATCACGGATCCAAGTCATGATCGACAAAGGCATGGATAACGATGTGAAAATGCTTCAGGGTTTGATCGATCGGGCAAATACCCGCATCGCACAAATTAAATCTGGCGAAAAACCTGCGTTGGCACCCGATGCGAACGCGAAATATTTTGCCGAAGTTGTCGTTGATCTGGACATCATTGATGAACCTATGATCGCCGACCCTGACGTACAAAACGCCGATGTGTCCAAACGCTATACCCATGACACCATTCGCCCGATTTCGTTCTATAACGCGCAGAAAAAGGTGGATTTGGGCTTTGTCGGATCGTGCATGGTGCACAAGGGCGACATGAAAATCGTGGCGCAAATGCTGCGCAATATCGAAGCGAGAGAAGGCAAAGTTGAATTCAACGCGCCTTTGGTCGTTGCGGCGCCGACTTATAACATCATTGATGAGCTGAAAGCCGAAGGTGATTGGGAAATCTTGCAAAAGTATTCAGGATTTGAATTCGACGATTTCGCCCCCAAGACAAAGGCACGGACAGAATACGAAAACACCCTTTATCTTGAACGTCCGGGCTGTAACCTGTGTATGGGGAACCAGGAAAAGGCTGCCAAAGGTGACACAGTTTTGGCCACCTCAACCCGTTTGTTCCAGGGCCGCGTCGTCGAAGACTCGGCAACCAAAGCCGGTGAATCCCTGTTGGCCTCAACGCCTGTCGTTGTTTTGTCTGCCATCTTGGGCCGGACCCCAACCTTGGATGAATATAAATCCGCGGTGAAGGGGATTGATCTGACAACCTTTGTTCCCCCAGCAAAGCCAGCATGGGATCCAAAATCGATCCAGTTCTAATCAAACCTGAATAACGCGGCGCATCCAACACGCGCAGCAACAGGATCATCCATATAAAACGCAGGGCTCAATGGGCCCTGCGTTTTTCCTTGTCGCGTGGGCAGCCGCACACTATCCAAGTGTCACATAGGGATGGATCACATGGATATCACGCTTTTAAAAACCTTTATCGAGGTCGCGCAAACAGGATCGTTTGGTACCGCGGCAGAGCGGTTGCTGGTGACGCAATCGGCTGTGTCGTTGCGGATTGCAAAGCTTGAGGCGTCGCTTGGGCGCGCGTTGTTTACACGCTCAAAGGCGGGCGCGGAATTGACCGTGGCGGGCAGCACGTTCGAACAATACGCTCTTGCCCTTTTGCACACATGGGAAGACGCGCGCCATCACATGATGATCCCCGAAGGCTTCAAACACACCCTATCTATCGGCGCGCAATATTCGCTTTGGCTCCGGATGGGGTTTCGCTAGATTGATCGTCTGCAAACGCGCGTTCCCGAACTTAGCATCCGCACAGAATTGGGAATGTCGGATCGTTTAACGCGGTTCTTGATCGAAGGGCATCTTGACTGTGCGTTGATGTATACACCGCAACTGCGGCCCGGTTTCGATATTTTCAAAGTCATGGACGAAGAATTGATCCTTGTGTCCAGTTGGCCCGCGACATTGGGGACGCTGCACCAAGGGCGCTATGTCTATGTCGATTGGGGTCCTGAATTTGCCCATTTTCACACACAACACCTGCCACATTTAAAAAATACGGGGCTCACCATGACGCTTGGGGCGATGGTGGCGGACTATGTGATAAACCGAAAAGCGGCCGCTTACCTACCCGCGCGGTTTGTTAAACGCAATATTGATGCAGGTGAATTACACCCTGTCCCCAATGCACCACACTTTGCCTATCCAATATGGTGTGTTTGGCGGGATCAGACCGACCCCATCATCCGCGCAGCGGGTCAAAGTTG
>RGAJ01000253.1 GCA_009920225.1 Paracoccaceae bacterium | reverse complement strand
GACGCAAATTCAATTCTGTTCCCAGAGGAGTTTCCAATTTACCGGGACGGCGCACGATCAATGGATCACCCGCGCCGATATCGACGAAGAGGTAATTGTCTGACCCCAGGTCTTCGGCATGGACGACCTTGCCGGTCCATTCCGCATCGGCCGCAGTCGCGATTTCGATGTGTTCGGCGCGGATACCCAACGTGGTACAGCTGTGTTTTTCCGCAAACGCCCCTTTCAAGAAATTCATCTGCGGCGACCCGATAAAGCCCGCAACAAACAAGCTGGCGGGGTTTTCATATAATTCGGACGGCGTGCCAACCTGTTCAATCAAACCATCGCGCAACACGCAAATGCGGTCGGCCAATGTCATCGCTTCGACCTGATCATGGGTCACATAGATCATTGTGACGTCCGTCATGTCATGGTGTAGTTTTGCGATTTCCAAACGGGTTTGAACACGCAACGCGGCATCAAGGTTTGACAGCGGTTCGTCGAACAAAAACACGCGCGGATCACGCACAATCGCGCGGCCAATAGCGACGCGTTGACGTTGACCACCCGACAACTGTTTGGGCAAACGATCCAACAGATGTTCGATTTGCAACAACTCTGCCGCCTTTTGAACGCGTGCCTTCATTTCCTGCTTGGACGTTTTGTCCAGCTTCATGCCAAAGGCCATGTTTTCGAACACGGTCATATGCGGATAAAGCGCGTAGGATTGGAACACCATTGCAATACCGCGTTTGGCGGGAACCACGTTGTTGACCAATTCGTCGTCAAACAACAAATCGCCCGATGTGATTTGCTCTAATCCCGAAATCAAACGCAACATGGTGGATTTGCCGCAACCCGACGGGCCGACAAACACCATGAATTCACCTTTTTTGATTTCAAGATCGACGCCTTTGATGACTTCGACTGCGCCGTATGATTTGCGGACCGCTTTTAATTGAATATTTGCCATAATTTTCTCCGATCAGCCTTTTACGCCGCCTGCGGTCAGGCCCGCCACGATTTTACGTTGGAATATAAGAACCAGTATGATCAACGGCACCGTCACGATGACGCTGGCTGCCATGATTGGGCCCCATGGAATTTCTTGGACGCTTGCCCCCGACAATAATGCGATAGCCACAGGCACGGTGCGCATGTCTTCGGAAATGGTAAATGTTAGGGCGAATAGGAATTCGTTCCATGCTCCGATAAAGGCCAACAATCCGGTTGTGACCAAAGCAGGCCATAACAAAGGCAAGAATACCTTTGTGATGATAACCCAAGGTGTTGCACCGTCGACAATCGCCGCTTCTTCGATTTCGGTCGGCAATTCACGCATGAAGGTTGTCAGAACCCAAACCGTAAAGGGCAGCGTGAAAATCGTATAGCTCATGACCAAGGCCCAAGGGCGGTTATAGATGCCTAGGAAATTCACCAATTCATAAAGGCCCGACAAAACCGCGATTTGCGGGAACATGGAAACGCCCAAGATTGTCATCAACAACAACGAGCGACCACGAAACCGCACACGCGCCAAGGCATAGGACGCGGTCACAGCCAAAAGAAGCGCAAAGAACACTGTTGTGCTTGCGATAAACACCGAATTTAGGATCGACGACGCAAATGCGCGTTGTCCGGTGACCTGTTCATAGTTTTGCCATGAAAACATTTCAGGCAGGATATTGGGTTTAAAGATCGCCGTTCCTGTTTCGAAACTGGTCATGATGGCATAGTAAAACGGGAAAACAGCGATGATCACGATGGCGAACACGCCAGCATAGAACATGAACCGCCAGAATGGTGTCGTCGGCATTAGCTTTTCTCCCCGCTTAGGTCCACGCGGCCCAGTTTGATATACAACAGAACAAAGCCTGTGATGATCAGGAACAACAATGTCGACATGGCAGAGCCTTCGCCGTAATCGCCAAATTGTTGCAATTCACGATAGCTCAGCACGGACATTGTGATCGTGCTGTCCGATTGAGGGGTCAGAAGGTAAATCAAATCAAAGATACGCAGCGCATCCAAGGCACGGAAAATCACCGCCACCAAAATCGCAGGCCGCAGCAACGGCAATGTGACGCGCCAGAATACCCGCAACGGATGGATGCCATCGATACGCGCGCTTTCGTACATATCGCGCGGGATCATTTGCAAACCTGCAAGGATCAATAGCGCCATGAACGGTGTGGTTTTCCAAACGTCGACCATCAAAACGGCAATCATCGCGGTATCGGACGACGCGGTCCATGCGATGGGTTTGTCGATCAAATGAAGCGTCAACATGATTTCATTGATGATCCCGAATTGGTCATTCAACATCCATCCCCACATCCGCGCGGAAACGATGGTCGGAATCGCCCAAGGGATCAAAACAGCGGCGCGTACCAATCCGCGCCCTTTGAATTCAGCATTTAAAACAAGCGCGACCAACAACCCCAAAATGGTTTCCAAGGCAACAGACACGATGGAAAACCGGACGGTATTCCACACGGCATTCCACCAATCGCCGTCAACCAAAACACCTTTCCACCGAATTGTGCCATTGGATCGTATTTTTTTCTCAACATAGTTGTCGAAACCGATCCATTCGCTTTGGCCGTTGAAAATCGTATTCGCGGTGGCGTCGGTAAACGAAAAGCTGATCGAACGAAACAATGGCCAAGCGGCGACAATCAACAACATGATCAACATCGGCGCCAAGAACATGTAAGCCGCACGAACACGTTGTTGTTCAAGATTAAGCGTCTTACCCGCGGTTGGGGACGCGTTGGTGCTTTTATCAGAAGACATGAGGGGTATCCCAATCGGTCGCTGCGCAGGGGCGCGGCAAAAGAACGGCTGGGCGGTATGTGCCGCCCAGCCTGATTACTGATCCGAATTAGTTCAGCAAATCGTCTAGATCGTCTTCTAGGCCTGCAAGTGCGTCTGCCGCTTTTGCATTACCAGAGATGACTGAGTGTACAGCAGAGAAGAACAATGTGGACACTTCGTTGTATTTTTCGCGTGTTGGCGCAGATGGACGTGGAACCGCTTGCAAGAACACATCTTTCCATTGTGGAATGATTGGTTGTTCGCGTGCGATGTCCGCATCTTCGTACAAGCTTACAATTGTTGGCAGGTTCGACGCGATGATCGAACGTGTTTTTTGCGCTTCTGCACCCGCTAGGTACATTGCTAGGTCAATCGCTGCTTCTTGGTTGTCGCCGTATTTGGATACTGCAACGTTCCAGCCACCCAAAGTTGCCGCAGATGTGTCGTGGCCTTGGCCAGTTGGCAATGTTGTTACGCCAAATTTACCTGCAACAGCTGAATCGCTGCCGTTACCCAAGCCGTATGCATATGGCCAGTTACGCATGAAAACTGCGTTACCTGTTTGCCAAACGCCGCGTGCTTCTTCTTCTTGATAGGCCAAAACGCC
>RGAJ01000252.1 GCA_009920225.1 Paracoccaceae bacterium | reverse complement strand
ATCAAGTTTTCGTCACATGATGATCCAAAACAAGTGGGCGAAGTGCGCGTCTGCGTCCTGCGCCGAAATGAGCACGAATTTGAAATCGTTGTTTCGGACAATGGAATAGGTATTGATGAAGACTCCCGCAGCCGAATCTTTCAGCCATTCGTCCAATCCGATGGTCAGGAACAGATCAAATACGGCGGCACCGGTCTGGGGCTGACCATTGTGAAACAATTGGTCGAATTGATGGGCGGGCAGATTGATTTTTCGACAGAAGTTGGCGTTGGAACAACCTTTAACGTGATTTTGCCCCTTAAGGACGCAGAGGGCAACACATTGGCCCCTGATTTGTCTGGGATCACGATCTATGGTTTCGTGTTGCGCAAAAATACGGCGCATAACATTGAACGGTATTTAACCTGCGCACGCGCCACCTATGTTCCGATTTCGACCGAAGATAACTTGGCCGACATGATTGCCCCCTCAGATGACAAAAGCATTTTACTGGTGGGCCTGTCGGGGGACGACAGTTCGGTCATGCATGAATTTGTGCGCCAAGCGAAACTGGAATTTCCTGATCTGAAAATCCTGAGCTTTAGCGCCCATCGCACGGATCTGATGAAGCAATCATCGCCACAACACAAATTGATCCAATGGAAACCTTTGCTGCCCACCGATCTATGGCGTGGCGTCCAAGAATTGATTTCCCCGGTGGATGAAAATGCCAATGCCGATGGTCGTGTCGACGGGCAGGCCGCCGATCCGGCCGAATTCAAAGCCACCCGTATTCTTGTTGCAGAAGACAACGACATAAACCAAATCGTCGTCGAAAAACAACTGTTGCAATTGGGGTATCGCGCCAAAATCGTCGGTGACGGAATCCAAGCCTTGGATGAATGGTCGTCAGGCGCTTATGATCTGCTTCTCACGGATTGCCATATGCCACGATTGGACGGGTTTGGGTTGTCCGAAAAAATCCGCGTCATTGAATTGAAAGAGGGGCGCACGCGGTTGCCCATCATCGCAATCACGGCAAATGCCTTGATCGGCGAAGCAGAGCGTTGCTATGCCGCAGGAATGGATGATTATCTTTCCAAGCCGGTGAAACTGGCCGAGTTGAAAGAAACCATTGAACGCTGGGAATAAGCGTTAGACCATCGCAGGGATAACCAAATCCGGCGGGCGATGACCGTCAGCAAAGGTTTTGATATTGATGATGACTTTTTCGCCCATCTCCATGCGGCCCTCAACCGTGGCGGACCCCATGTGCGGCAACAAAACAACGTTATCCAATTGCCGCAAACGCGGGTTGATATCGGTCCCATGTTCATACACGTCAAGCCCCGCGCCCGCCAATTCACCCGCCCGCAGCATCCGCGTTAATGCGTTTTCATCGATGACCTCGCCGCGCGATGTATTAACGATAACGGCCGTTGGTTTGAGCAATTTCAAGCGCCGTGCATTCATCAGATGAAAGGTAGACGGCGTATGTGGGCAGTTGATCGAAATGATATCCATACGTGCCACCATTTGGTCGAGACTGTCCCAATAGGTCGCTTCCAGCGCGTCTTCTACTTCGGGGCGTAACCGTTTGCGATTGTGGTAATGGATTTGCATTCCAAAGGCAGCCGCCCGTCGCGCGACGGCCTGACCAATGCGGCCCATGCCCAAAATGCCCAAGCGGCGCCCACCCAAACGTCCCCCAAGGTTCGCAGTAGGGGACCAACCGCCCCATTCGCCGCTTTGCATGATATTTAAACCCTGTGGAATTTTACGGGTCACAGAAAGCATCAATGCCAATGTCATGTCTGCGGTGTCCTCGGTCACGACACCCGGAGTGTTTGATACCAAAATTCCGCGCTGGCGCGCCGTGTTGACGTCAACATGATCAATCCCTGCACCAAAGTTCGCGATCAGTTTTAATCGATCCCCTGCCTGACCAATCAATCCTGCATCAATTTTATCTGTAATACAGGGAACCAAAACATCCGCGGTTTGCACAGCGGCAACCAATTCTTCGCGTGTCATAGGGGTGTCATCATCACGCAATGTCACATTGAACAGTTCTTTCAATCGTGTTTCGACTGCATCGGGCAGGCGTCGCGTAACAACAACATTCAAACGTTCCGATGGCATGATATGCTCCTAACACTTTTCATTGGCCTCTATTAATGGCAGAGTGTGACAAAAATAAAATGGGTACAAGAACCCAATTGGCGAAATCTTTTGGTTTGAGCGGAATATGAAACGGGCAATTCTGATTTTAATGATTCTCGGGTGGCTTCCCGCAATGGTCGCTGCCGAAACGCAAAAACGCGGCGACGTGACAAATCTGCCGTTGCCACGATTTGTGTCCTTGAAATCATCCGAAGCCAACGCGCGCCGTGGGCCTTCGTTATCGCACCGTATTGATTGGGTGTATAAGCAAAAACATATGCCTTTGGAAATTTTCGGGGAATACGAAAATTGGCGACGTGTGCGTGATGCCGAAGGATTGGGCGGCTGGATCCACTATTCGCTTTTGTCTGGATCGCGCACCGTTTTGATCACCGCACCACTCCAAGATATATTTGCCAAGCCTGACCCAAACTCGATGGTGGTGGCAAAATTTTCCCGTGATGTGGTTGCAGAGTTGGGAAAATGCACACTGCAATGGTGCCAGGTCAAAGCCGATGGCAACAAAGGATGGGCGCCAAAAGACGCCCTTTGGGGTGTTTATCCCCATGAAATCCGAGAATGATCAGGACCCGTTGATCAGGTCGCGCAGTTCGGTCAATTTTTGCTGAACCATGTCACGATTGCCCCGCGCTTCGATGTTCAAACGCACAACAGGTTCGGTATTGGAAGACCGCAGATTAAACCGCCAATCCCCAAACGATAGGCTGATGCCGTCGGTGTCGTCGCGGTGGATGGCCTGTGGGGCATAGGTGTCCACGATCTTGGCAATGGTTGCTTTGGGATCTGTGAGGCGGAAATTGACCTCGCCCGAGGAGGGGAAGGCAGCGATGCGTTCGGCCACTAATTTCGACATTGGTTTGCCTGTCCGACCCATCAATTCACAAACGACCAACCACGGGATCATGCCGCTGTCGCAAAAGACAAAGTCACGAAAATAATGGTGCGCTGACATCTCGCCGCCATAGATGGCGTTGTGGTCGCGCATCACCGCCTTGATAAAGGCATGGCCTGTTTTTGATTGTACGGCCGTGCCTGATTTCTGCGCAACGATATCTTGGGTGTTCCAGATGATGCGCGGATCATGCACAATCGTTGCGCCTTTTTCTTTTTCCAAAAACACATCTGCCAAAAGGCCGACGATATATTCGCCATCCACAAAGGCGCCTGTTTCATCAAAAAAGAAACAGCGATCAAAATCCCCGTCAAAGGCCACGCCAAGGTGTGCGGATTGTGCGATCACTTCGTCGCGCGTTTGGGG
>RGAJ01000251.1 GCA_009920225.1 Paracoccaceae bacterium | reverse complement strand
AATTCCAACGCTTGCGCCTGAGACGCCGATTATCGTTCTTCAGTCGATAGAAGGCACCGTCTTATTTGGTACCGACGAACATCATCATGACGATCATGACCATGCAGACGCAGATGCAGATGCAGATGCAGTTGATCCACATATGTGGCTCTTGCCTGAAAATGCGATCAATTGGGCACGCGAAATTGCGTCGAACCTAGCAAAGCTTAATGCCGCCAACGCGCAAGTATTCACCCAGAACGCGGCTGATTTTGAAACGCACATTGTGGCGCTCGCCCGAAATGCGCCAGTGTTTTCTCCATCTGATACGATCGGGCTGTCGCATAACGCCTATCAATATCTTTTGCATGACTTGGGCAATCCGCGCACGATTGTTGTGACCGACGCAAAAGCGACATCGCCTTCGGCCAAGGACATCGCCGAAGTCCAAACCGCAGTTTCAAAAACGCCACCGTTGTGTTTCGTGATTGATCCAAATGAACCCAGTGCGCTGGCCCATCAAATTGCGGCCGCCGCGGGTGTGGACACGATCACGCTTTCGCCGCTTGTTGGGAACGACATGGGGCACAACAATGCCTATCTGGATCTGCTTGCAACCGTGCTGCGCGGGTTCCAAGACTGTGCCTCATAAAAAATAGATTGACCATTTCGCGCCAAGCTGTTTCCTAGGGCACTATGGACACCACGCTTGACCTTGTCTTTGCCGCGCTTGCCGATCCCACACGCCGTGGGATTTTGATGATGTTGTTAGAAGACGACATGGCCGTGACCGATGTGGCAGATCCGTTTGACATGTCGCTTGCTGCGATATCCAAACACCTGACAATCTTGACCAAGGCCGGCCTGATTTCCCAAGAAAAACGTGGTCGCGTGAAATGGTGCAAACTAGAGCCAGATGCAATGCGCAATGCGTCAATTTGGATGCAAAGCTTTGGTCAATTTGAAGCTGTGGATTTAGATGCGTTCGAAGAGTTTTTGACCCACGAACGTATGACCGACGCAGATTTTAATCCTTTAGCAGAATAAGCACTGCCGCAAAACTGAGAGCGACCCCAACCAGAATAAACAGGGGTGGAATACCGCGTCCGAACCCCATTTCCCAAAACAATACCCATGTCGGCGTAAGGTACGAATACGCCATGACCTTTGCCCCAGGCAGTCGCATCGATCCGTATTGAAGCAGCAAGAACGTAAACGTTGACGCGAATATCGCAAGATATCCCAAGACCCACCACACCCGCGCAGGCAATGCAGACCAATTCAGCGCCCACACATCTGACGCACCAAACAACAAGAGAACAGCCGTTCCGCCCAAAAGCATGCCAAAACTGGACATGAACGCGTTTTCACCGCGGTTCGTCACCTTGAACAGAATGGGCAAGAATGCATGCGCGATGCAGCCAATGAAATACAAAAATTCACCCCGCCCGAACTGAAGCTGTAACAACAACGAAAGATCCGCGCGAAAAATCACCCAAAGCGCCCCAATGGCACCAAGCAATAGCGCAAAGACCATGCGCGAATTGGGATGTTGCGCCAAGAATACTGCGCCGATGATCATGCTCATAAACGGGATAAGGGTAAAGACCGCCGCCGCAGATACAGGTTGCGCGGTTTTCAGACCGTGAAACATCATCACGAAATAAAATGCAAAGGTTCCCCCCGTCGCAACATACCGCCAAGGCGCGTGAAAGGCGCGGCGCGTGACACCGCCGCTGGCAACGGCCATTGCGCCCACAAAGATCACGGCCAATAGAAACCGAAGGGCCGTCAACGCCATCGGTGTTATGTCGTTTGCCACCATAACACCCAGTGAAAAGGACCCAGACACAAGCAGCGAAAACAGCAACATGGCAATGTGGCCTTTGGTCGTGTCCCGCATCACATTCGACCTGTTTCTTTCGCCCACGAC
The DNA here is from genome assembly GCA_009920225.1 of Paracoccaceae bacterium. Classification (GTDB taxonomy): domain Bacteria; phylum Pseudomonadota; class Alphaproteobacteria; order Rhodobacterales; family Rhodobacteraceae; genus CAJXSD01. The sequence goes on along the minus strand of RGAJ01000251.1, from coordinate 1,521 downwards.
TTCAAATGATGAACCAAAGCCTGTACTTTATTCGTGCGGTGCAAATCGACGTGCGTCACCACGGTGACTTGGGATGTCCATTCCTGCTGCATCGGAAACACCTCGATCAGTCCCAGCGATTTGCCCCAGTCACGGTCTAAAAATCCGATGCCCAACCCGCTGTTGATTGCCGCCAATTGTGACAATTGGTCGGAACCGCGAAGAATAAAGTGATGCGGATCTACGTGTTCAAACAACCACCTGAGAAACGGCGCGCGCCCATCCAAATCATCGGACACAACATACCTGTGTTCCCGTAAATCCTCTGTCACTTGCGGGCACCCGTTCTGCGCGACATAATCGGAATGTGCAAACAGGCCAACGTCGAATGCCATCAGGGGCTGAACTATATTGTCCAAATCCTTTGCTGGCGTGCCTGCGCGAATGGCAACATGGGCTTCGCCATATTCCAAGCGGTACAATCGTTCGTCCGTCAGAAATCTAAACCGCACGTCGGGATAGAGATCACGAAAACTATTGAGCGGTTCCATCAAAACCGGCGCAAGCACCGCAAGGGACGTGATAACAATTTCGCCCCTGACACCTTCACCTTGACCAATCAGGCGACTGCCAAGTTGGTTGAACTGATCTTCGGTCACTTGGGCCACACGCATCAAATCCTGGCCCGCTTCGGTCGGGGTATAGCCGCGGGCATGGCGTTGAAACAGTTTGACGTTCAACTGCGCTTCAAGCGCGTCAATATGGCGGATGACAGTGGCATGATGAACACCCAACGCATCGGCCGCAGCCGAAACCGTGCCCAAGCGTGCGACATGAAACGCGGTTTTGATTTCATCCCAATTGTTCATAATGATCCTGTGCAAGAGCGCACGCAAAACAACAATCTGCGCAGTACGTTCAAAATCGCGCAAAGACCATGATGCGTCAATACTATTCGCCTTTGGGGACTTTGCGATTGGCAGTTTAAAGGCAAAGATCAAACCGATCACCACCATGACCATTACAATCAGATAGACAGGGTCCAGCGCATGAACAACGGCATCCGCGACGATGCGACGAATGTCGTCAGCGAGTGCCGCCAAAGCAGAAGGTCCAATCTCTGTTGCGCTGATATTGACGCCCTCGGGCAAGCCCGCGGCAAAGCGTAACGCAAACAACGATCCAAACACGGCAACGGCGACGGATCCACCAATTTGACGGAACATCACGCCAGATGCGGTTGCAGTCCCCAAATGTTCACGCGGAACCGCGTTTTGTACCGCTGTTGTGGTCACGGGAAAGATACATCCCATACCAAATCCAAATACCAAGAGATACGCACCAAAGGCGAGACGCGAGGTATCGACCTCTAACTGCATCAACAACAACGACCCAAGCGCCAGTAATGACATGCCGATAATTGGCAATATTTTGTACCGTCCTGTCCGCCCCATATAGCGACCGGCCAATGTCGATGTGGTAATGATCCCAATCGTCATTGGCACCAATAACAACCCTGATGTCGTTGGTGACGCACCCATC
>RGAJ01000026.1 GCA_009920225.1 Paracoccaceae bacterium | reverse complement strand
ATTGCCGCTAAACTAAAATCTGCACCAGTGATCAAATTATTGCATATCATTGCAATAACAATGTGTCCTAGAGTATAAACTACTGCTAGGGTAACAGAACTACCACCAATTAACTTTTGTAAAAGGTGATATATTCCTTGTGTAAATTCAGACATTTTTGTACTTTAACACAGAACTGTGTTTTTGTCAAGCATTTACACTTGATGGTTTTTGTAAAGGATATCCTAATTTTTCCAACAAGGCTTTGGATTGGTCATAGGCCGCTTGGGCAGTATCGCGCAACGTGTCGGGGGCATTGCGATCCATACAGGTCTTGCCCGCCACGACGCACATATTGCGCGCGCTTGCGGCGGTGAAAATCGCGTCAACGCTTTCTGGATGGATCGTGCAAAAGCTGGCAACGGTTGTTGTTCCATGCGCCAAAGCCAAATCCAAATAGCGATTGGCAATCGTATTCGCATAGGCCGAGTCGATGAATTTGCTTTCTTCTGGGAACGTATAGGTATTCAACCAGTCGATCAATCGTTTGCCCCAGCTCGCAATCATTGCGGTCTGTGGGTAATGCACATGCGCGTCAACAAAACCCGCCATGATCAGATGGTCGCGATAGTCCTGAACAGGGGCGGTTGGAAAGCGTGTTATGATTTCGGCACGGGGGCCAAAGTCATGGATTTTTCCCTCATGCACATAGACGGCCCCATCTTGGATTATCTTTGCCGCATCTTGGGGGGTACCGTTAAATGGATCCGCCACAAAATACAAAACGTGACCAGTAATAATCACCATAACGCATCACCCTTGTTTGACATGTGTTGTAAACCCGATCACCATAAAGCCAGTTTTTAAAGAGGTAAACAGCGACTTTTCCCTGTGATCATGGGACGGGATGCGATATTGAGGCCACAAACCAAGGAGGGGTGACATGCAAGACGATTCTATCGCACATCAGTTTGATGCTGACTATGACGGCCCCGCGTATTCCTTGGATAAAAAGGTTCTTTCTACGATTTTAGATGCGGTTGAAACGGGTGATCGGGATACGCTCGTCGCCTTGATGGAACCGCTGCACGCGGCCGACATCGCGGATATGCTGGAACAGATTTATCCCGCAGACCGGCGCGCATTCGTCCAGCTTTATGATCTAGAATTTGATGGCGATATCCTCTCGGAACTCGAAGAGGGGATCCGCGAAGAAATCATCACCTACCTCAAACCTGAAATTCTGGCCGAAGCGGTGCGTGATCTCGACAGCGATGATGTCGTTGACCTGCTTGAGGATCTGGAAGAACCACAGCAAGCCGCCATTCTTGATGCCTTGGATGACATTGAACGTTTGGCGGTGGAACAATCGTTGACCTATCCCGAATATTCGGCAGGCCGTTTGATGCAGCGCGAAGTTGTTATGGCCCCCGAACATTGGACCGTCGGCCATGCAATTGATTTTTTGCGTTCAGAAAAAGAATTGCCAGAACAGTTTTACCATGTGGTTTTGGTGGATCCACGGTTGCATCCCGTTGGTAACGTGACCTTGGGCAAGATCATGTCATCAAAGCGTGACGTGAAATTGATCGATATCGTTGAAGATATCTTTAAGGTCATTCCCGTGACCCAAGAAGAAAGCGATGTGGCCTATGCGTTTAACCAATACCACCTGATTTCGGCGCCCGTTGTTGATGCCGAAAACCGCTTGGTCGGTATGATCACCATCGATGACGCGATGGCGGTGTTGGATGATGAACACGAAGAAGACATTTTGCGTCTGGCCGGTGTTGGCGAAGAAAGCAGCCTGTCTGACAGCGTCATGGAAACCACACGCCAACGTCTGCCTTGGTTGGGCGTCAACCTTGTGACGGCGATCCTTGCCTCGGGTGTGATTGCGATGTTCGAAGACACAATCTCGCGCTTTGTGGCCTTGGCCGTGTTGATGCCCATTGTGGCGTCCATGGGCGGCAATGCAGGCACGCAAAGCTTGACCGTTGCGGTGCGTGCCATCGCGACCAAGGATTTGACCGGCGCCAACGTATGGCGGGTTATTCGACGCGAAGTTCTGGTGGGTGCGATCAACGGTATGGTCTTTGCCTTTGTAATGGGCATCGTTGGGGTGATTTGGTTTGGATCACCGACCTTGGGATATGTGATTGCTCTTGCGATGATCATTAATTTGGTCGTTGCGGGCCTTGCGGGAACGGGTGTGCCTGTGATCCTTGAAAAGATCGGTGTTGATCCAGCCTTGGCCTCTGGCGCCTTTGTTACCACGGTGACGGATGTGGTTGGGTTTTTCGCATTTTTGGGTTTGGCAGGGGTGTTTTTGTTATGACAACATTGGATGAGCTCAAAAAAGCGGCGCGGAAAGCGGCATTTGAGCGTCGCAAACTTGCCCGCTCAATGGATACGGGCGCAAGCGCTGGGCTCTTGTCGTCTGTTTTGGCGGGGTATCGTGCTGTGCCCTTGGCGGGGTATTTTCCGATCCGTACCGAAATTGACCCGACACCTGCGATGGCCGAAGCAGCCGCGCATGGCGTTGTGGGCGTTCCTGTGATTACGGGCGAAGCACAACCATTGTTGTTTTCAAAATGGGAACCCGATTGCGCGATGAAGGATGGACCCTTTGGCGCGCGTATCCCGTTGATTGACGATTACTTTGAACCCGAAGTTTTGATCGTTCCGTTGGTCGCGTTCGACCGTGCTGGTGGGCGATTGGGATATGGCGGTGGGTTTTACGACCGTACCTTGGAAAAGCTGCGGGCAAAGCGGGCGACGTTGGCCATTGGCTTTGCATATAGTCTGCAAGAGGCCGAAAACCTGCCATTAGAGCCCACGGACCAACAGCTTGATATGATTGTCACCGAACAAGATATCATCGAAATTCAATCGCAGCGTTAGGCGATGCTTGCGCTTTTTGGGGGTTTCGCCTAGGGCTACGACATGAGACTTTTGTTTTTAGGTGATGTTGTCGGTAGATCGGGGCGGGATGCGTTGAAATCCCACTTGATGACGCTGCGCGACGAATGGAAGCTGGATTTCGTAATCGTTAACGGCGAAAATGCAACCAATGGCATGGGGTTATCTGGGGCGCATGCCACAGAGTTTTTCGCAGCGGGCGCAGATTGCATCACGCTTGGCGATCATGCCTTTGATCAAAAAGACATGATGGGGTTTGCCGATAAAGACACCCGCATCATACGACCGCTGAACTATGCCAAAAACGCACCAGGACGTGGTGCGCGCGTGTTTTCAGATCGCAGAGGCCGCAAGGTCTTGGTTGCCCAAGTTTTGGGACAAGTGTTCATGAAACGCGCCTTTGACGATCCGTTTTCGGCGGTTGATCAAGTGCTGCGCACCTATCCGTTGGGCGGCGCGGCGCAAGCGATTGTATTGGACATTCACTGCGAAGCCACCTCTGAGAAAATGGCGATGGGTCATTTTTGTGATGGCCGCGTATCATTGGTTGTTGGGACGCACACCCATGTTCCAACGGGCGACGCGATGATCTTGCCCAATGGCACCGCCTATCAAACCGATGCGGGGATGTGCGGCGATTATAACAGTGTGATCGGCATGGATAAGGCCGAACCCTTGCGCCGCTTTATCACCGGCATGCCAAGCGGCCGCTTTGAACCCGCAAAGGGCGAGGCAACGCTGTCGGGTGTTTTTGTTGAAACCGACGACAAGACGGGCAAAGCCAAAACAGTCAACATGATCCGCTATGGCGGCAAACTTGCGCCGGCTGCGCCATGATGCAGCGTATTTGGCCCTATCTTGCGTTATGCGCCATGGGCGCAGGGTGGGGGGCGACGATCCCCCTAACCAAGATCGCAGTCAGCACAGGTCACCAACAATTTGGCCTGATTTTTTGGCAATTGGCAATCAGCGCGGTGGTCTTGGGCGGAATTCAAATCCTGCGTAAACGTCCGATGCGCATCACGCCGCAATCCTTTGTTCTGTTTGCTGTGGTTGCAACCATTGGAACAATTTTTCCGAATTTGGCGTCCTATACGGCGGCAGTGCATTTGCCCGCGACGCTTTTGGCGATCTTGATTGCGACGGTGCCAATGTTTGCTTTTCCCATTGCGATTGCGTTGAAAAGCGATGCGTTTGAATGGCGTCGCGCGATGGGGCTGGTTTTGGGAATTACGGCGGTCATTATCCTTGTGGTGCCTGATGCGACGCTGCCAGATCGGACCAAGCTGTGGTTTGTTCCCATCGCCTTGATTGGCCCCTTTTTTTACGGGATTGAAGGCAATTTCCTATCGCGATTTGGCACGCTTCATCATGGACCGATACAAACCTTGTTTGGCGCCAGCGTCATTGGAATGATGATCGTAGGGCCCATTGCCATTGTCACGGGGCATTGGTTTTCGCCCTTTGACAGCTTTGGTCGCGCCGAAGCGGCGATGACCGCGTCGGGTATTTTGCATGGCCTTGTCTATGCGGCATATGTTTGGCTGGTCGCCTCTGTCGGGGCGGTGTTTGCATCCCAAGTGGCCTATGCTGTCACGCTATTTGCCGTGATTTGGTCAATTATTTTTTTGAAAGAACCGCAAAGTCCCTATCTTTGGGGTGCGCTTATTTGCATGATGTTGGGGATGAGCCTTGTCTCACCCAGAAAAAGGAACACTGATGTTAAACATGTTTGATGGGGCGTCTGCCGTATCTGCCTATGTTGCGATTTTTGTCGTCTTGGGAATGTTTGTCTTGTTCATTCGTGAAACCTATCCGACCGAGGTCATCGCCATCGGTGGCGTCGCGGTTTTGTTGGTCACCGGCGTGCTGCCCTATGATGCAGCCTTGGGCGTGTTGTCAAACCCCGCCCCATGGACGATTGCTGCCATGTTTTTGGTGATGGGGGCATTGGTGCGCACGGGGGCTTTGGACGCCTTTACTGTTTTGGCGGAAAAACAGGCCCAAGATCATCCCAAACGCGCGGTGGCGATGATGATGGCCTTTGTTATCCTGTCCTCTGCGGTTGTGTCGAACACGCCCGTCGTTGTGGTGATGATCCCGGTCTTTGTTCAACTGTCGCGAACCTTGAACGTTGCTGCGAGCAAGCTTTTGATCCCGCTGTCTTATGCCGCGATCATGGGGGGGATGTTGACCCGTTGTATTTGACCTTTGTCGGACCAAAGTTGCTGCCACATCGCGACAGTATGGCAAGCCTCTTGTCCGATAAATCCAAAATGAAATTTTTCACCGAAGCGGTGATCCCACCCGAATCGAACCTTGTTGGGCGTGATGTGACCGGCGTGCAGCTGTTCAAACGCGAAGGTGTGCGCTTGATCGACGTGGTGCGCGGGGACGTATCCTTGCGGCGCAATCTAAAAGAGGTGACCTTGCAGGTTGGGGATCGCATCGTTTTGCGCACGCAAATGACCGAATTGCTGAGCCTTCAGCGCAACAAAAGCCTTAAACGTGTGGACCAGGTGTCTGCGGTTGAAACCACCACGGTCGAGGTCTTGATCACCCCGGGCTGCAAGATGGTCAGCCGGAGTTTGGGCAGTCTGCGGTTGCGGCGCCGATTTGGTGTTTATCCTTTGGCGGTGCATCGACGGAACCAAAACATCGGGCGGCAATTGGACGATCTTGTGGTTCAAGTTGGTGACACGCTGTTGTTAGAGGGCGCACCAGCCGATATCCAACGTCTTGCTGCGGAAATGAATATGGTGGATGTGTCCCGTCCCAAAGCGCGTGCGTTTCGCCGCAGCCATGCACCGATTGCGATTGCGTCTTTGATCGGGATTGTTGCGCTGGCCGCGCTTGGGGTTGCGCCCATTTTCCTGCTGTCGATTGTCGCGGTTGCGGTAGTGTTTTTGACCCGCTGTATCGATGCAGACGAGGCGTTTGATTTCATCGAAGGGCGGCTTTTGGCGATGATTTTTGCGATGCTCGCGATTGGTGTCGCTCTTGAAGCGTCGGGCGCAGTGCGTTTGATTGTGGATGCCATTTCGCCGTGGATTGGCTTGATGCCCAGCGTTTTTGCGATTTGGGCGATTTATCTTTTGACCTCGGTTCTCACGGAAATGGTGTCAAACAATGCGGTGGCCGTGGTGGTGACGCCAATTGCGATTGGGTTGGCGCAGGCGTTGGGCTATGATCCACGCGCCTTTGTCGTGGCTGTCATGGTGGCGGCGTCTGCATCTTTTGCGACGCCCATCGGGTATCAAACAAATATGTTGGTCTATGGTCCCGGCGGGTACAAGTTCACCGATTTTATGCGCGTTGGTATTCCGCTGAACCTAAGTATTGGAATCCTTGCATCCATCGTCATTCCGCTTGTTTTTCCGTTGTAATCGGTCTTGCCCCTTTTATCTGGGGCGATTATGACAGAGCAAATTATTTAATCGGAGGAAACCATGGCTGGTCACTCAAAATGGGCAAACATTCAACACCGCAAAGGTCGTCAGGACGCGGCGCGGTCAAAACTGTTTTCCAAGCTGTCAAAAGAAATCACAGTCGCCGCGAAAATGGGCGATCCCGATCCTGAAAAAAACCCACGTTTGCGCATGGCCGTAAAAGAAGCGCGTGCGAATTCGGTTCCAAAGGATGTGATCGAACGCGCGATTAAAAAATCAACGGCGGGTGACGGGGATGATTACGAAGAAATCCGTTACGAAGGGTACGGACCAAACGGCGTGGCCGTGATCGTCGAAGCCATGACCGACAACCGCAACCGGACCGCATCCAACGTACGGTCCACATTTTCCAAAAATGGTGGCAACTTGGGTGAAACGGGGTCTGTTGGGTTCATGTTCGAACGCAAAGGCGAAATCACCTATGGTGCGGCTGTGGGCGATGCTGACACGGTCATGATGGCGGCCATCGAGGCGGGGGCCGAAGACGTCGAAAGTTCCGAAGATGGACACATCATTTGGTGCGCAGACACCGATCTGAACGAGGTGGCGACCGCGCTTGAAACAGCGCTGGGCGAAAGTGACTCTACCAAATTGGTATGGAAACCTGAAACCACCACCGAATTGGATTTGGACGGTATGCGCAGCTTGATGAAGCTGATTGATGCGCTCGAAGATGATGATGACGTTCAACGCGTCACCACCAATTTCGAAGCCACTGACGAAGTCATGGATCAACTGTAGGTTCAAAGTGTCTTATGCCTTCGGGGCCCGGTGATCGTCGAACAGGGTTTTGTTCGCAGCGCGCCCCGAAGGAAAAAACCCCATCAATATATATGAATTTATATTGAAACATCAGCATAATTTATCATTTTTATAATATCTCCAAAATTAATTTTTGTTTGGAAATGAGCGCTCCACCCATCCATTTTCGGGTTTAATTTCAACTGCATACACTATGGTTTTTTTACAACGCATACGTGCATTTCGATCTATTAAAACTATCCAAATGGATTGTAATTATTGATTAACATACCCTTTTGTGGTTTATAAATCCCTATTTGGAGCAGAAGATTATACTTGAAGGAGGTGCTGTATGGCATCGCAACGATATTTAAATGTGGCCCAATTGCGAGAGCTTCTATTGGGGATGGAACGCGATTTGGGATTGGGGAATCTGACACAGAATGAAAAGGACGTTTTTTATGCGGTTCAATTGGTCATATCGGCCAATTCAGGGATCGCGAGATCAGAAGACATCAAGCGGCATTACCTGACCCAAGGTATTACGCAGCCAACCTTTCACCGAAGCTTGAAGCGGTTGGTTGAAAAAGGGCTGATCGCGCATGCCCCGAATACAAAGGCTGGATCCTATGTCGAGCCAGCAAAATTTGCGAAACCCGTACCATTTGAATTTTCATCAGCAGTTTAATCAGTTATCACACTCGTCGTAACAGTGGGGGGCGCAATGTCTTCTTTTACGTCGGGGTTCTTTTTAGGGTTCTCTTTGATATTGGCAATTGGATCGCAGAACGCATTCGTTCTGCGCGCGGGCTTGCGACGTGAACATGTCTTGAGCTTGGTTCTGACCTGCGCCTTGTCTGATGCAATTCTGGTGATGGTCGGCGTTGCGGGTTTTGGGGCTGTGATCGAAGCGTTTCCCAATATCATTGTTGCGTTTCGTTATTTTGGGGCTGCGTTTTTATGCGCCTATGGTTCGAGATCATTTTATTCCGCCTATCGCGGAAATGATGGTTTGGTGGCAAGCGGTCAAAGCATGTCTTGGGCGGCTGCGATCACCACATGTTTGGTCTTTACCTGGCTCAATCCGCATGTCTATTTAGACACGGTGATTTTATTAGGGTCAGCATCACACCAATACGCCGACCCTTGGGTCTTTGGCTTTGGCGCGGTCACTGCCAGCTTTACGTTCTTTTTCGCCTTGGGTTTTGGCGCACGTTTATTGTCAGGTTTTTTTGCAAACCCAACGTCATGGCGTGTGCTTGACGTGGTGATCGGGTTGACAATGTGGACGATTGCCTTTGAACTGGTGCGCAACGGTTAATCGGCACAGGAACATCAGCTTTGGACGCACCCTCATATTCGCCTGTGCGTGGCATCTTTTGGATGGTCATCACGGGCATTCTCTTTGTTTGCGTCACAGCATTGGTCAAAGCGAACGGAACCCGCATTCCCGCGGCTGAGGCAGCTTTTCTACGCTATGCGTTGGGCATTATCCTGTTGCTTCCGATGATCCCGCAGTTTCGCCAAACCACGTTTGATCGGCCTATGATGACGGCATTCGTGGTGCGCGGCGTCGCCCATTCGATTGGCGTGGCGCTGTGGTTTTTTGCGATGGCGCGGATCCCAATCGCCGATGTCACGGCGATGAATTATTTGACCCCCGTCTATGTGACACTTGGGGCGGCCTTATTTTTGGGGGAAAAGCTTGCTTTGCGCCGCATCTTGGCGGTCTTGGCGGCACTTTTGGGGGCTTTGGTCATCTTGCGCCCCGGATTTCGAGAAGTGTCATCAGGCCACATCGCGATGCTTGCGACGGCGGTGTTTTTTGCCTGTTCGTATCTTCTGGCTAAACATCTTAGTGCGCGGGCCAACCCTGCCACGGTGGTTGTGATGTTGTCGGTCTTTGTCCCGATCGGGCTGTTCCCGATGGCGGTCCCGGTCTGGGTCACGCCCAATCTGTCGGAATTGGGTATTTTGTTCGCGGTCGCATGCTTTGCAACGGCGGGTCATTTCACTATGACCTTGGCCTTTGCGGCAGCCCCCGTTGCGGTCACGCAACCGGTCACGTTCTTGCAACTGGTGTGGGCGGTGACATTGGGTGTTGTGATGTTCGGCGAACCGATTGACCCGTGGGTTGTGTTTGGCGGTGCGATCATTTTGTCTGCGGTAAGTTTTATGACGTGGCGCGAGGCGGTGATCAAACGCAGATCCACCACCCCATCGGTTAATCTGCCCAAGGTTTAATCACGAATGATCAATTTAGCGCCCCACAGTCCGGCCCAAAAGGATAGGTTTGGCCAAAAGACACGGTTTTTGCTAATGTCATGGGGCAAATCAGCGAATAGGTAGATATGTTAGAAATAGACCATATCGTCATCAGCGCAGAAACCCTGGAAGAGGGCACTGCATACGTCACCGAATGCTTAGGTGTTGATCTGCTTGAAGGTGGACAGCACGCAAAATTTGGAACCCACAACCGTTTATTGCGTTTGGGTGATCTATACCTTGAAGTGATCGCCATTGATCCATCCGCAGCCAAGCCCGATTGCGCGCGGTGGTTTGGATTGGATGAATTTTCGGGTCAACCGCGGATCACGAATTGGGTCTGCCGGACAGACAAACCGCGTCGCGTGATTGGCCGTACATTGCCGGGAACAGGGGAAATGGTGCCCGTGTCGCGTGGTGATTTGCATTGGCAGATCACGGTTGCCAGAAACGGCAAACTGCCATTGGACGGGTTTGCACCTGCCATTATTGATTGGATGGGGGCCGATGCGCCCCCGACACGGATGCCTGAAAGCGGGTGCACGGTTAATCAATTTTCGATCATGCATCCCCATGCAATTACCTTGCGTTCCTTCTTATCTGGGCTATTGTCCGATGACCGTTTGACTTTGCGTGGATCGGAGGTCCCAAAATACGAACTGACGCTCAAGACACCGTCGGGGCCCAAAATCCTGACCTGATCATCCGCGCGGCCGAACCGCGCGATGCGGATGACATATGCGCCGTGTGGAACCCAGTTATTCGCGATACTTTAATCACGTTTAACGCGGTTGAAAAAACACCCAAAGACGTGGCCTTGGACATTACCGCGAAAGCGGAACAGGGGCTTGGTTTTTTCGTCTGTGAAACACAGGGCCGTGTGTTGGGATTTGCCACCTATGCGCAATTTCGCGGTGGCGTTGGTTATGCAAAGACGATGGAACACACGATCATCCTTTCCCCTGCATTAAACGGCATGGGGGTTGGACGCCGCATTATGCAGACCCTGTGCGATCACGCGAAAGATCGGGGCGTCATGTCGATGTTTGCAGGTGTCAGCGCGCGAAATGACGCAGGCGTGCAGTTTCATCGTGCTGTGGGGTTTCAACCTGTGGCCCGATTAGAGAAGGTGGGCTTCAAGTTCGGGCAGTTCATTGATCTGGTTTTGATGCAGAAATTCCTGTAAAAAGAGCCTGACACAGAAAGGAAAGCGGAGTTTTGTCACTTTGGTCACGGATATCATCGGCCGTTGCGGCCTTGGCCAAAGGCGAATCGCTTTCCGTGGTGTTCGAAACGCTGCGCGCACCGCCTGAGCGTTCGGTCGCCTTTACCATCGCGGTGATTGCGCTTGGCGCAAAAATGGCCAAGGCCGATGGGCAGGTCACCCGCGACGAAGTCACCGCATTTCGACAAGTCTTCCACATTCCCCAAGCAGAGCTGCAGCATGCCGCACGGGTCTTTGACCTTGCCCGCCAAGATGTTGCAGGCTTTGATATCTATGCACAAAGGATCAGCGCAATGTTTGGGGCCGGTCACGAAGCGTTGGTCGATTTGTTGGAAGGCCTGTTCTATATTGCATTGGCAGATGGGCGGTATCACCCAAACGAAAACAGTTTTTTGGAACAGGTCGCGATGATCTTTGGCCTATCGCGGCAAGATTTCTCGCAAATTCGCAACCGGTATGTGCCCAATTGCGCGCCCGATCCCTATTGCGTTTTGGGCGTTACACCTGATGCCGATCCGGAAACCATTCGAAAGAAATGGAAATCTCTGGTCCGCGCCTATCATCCCGATCAAATGGCCGCGCGTGGTGTTCCCCCCGAGGCGGTGAAATTGGCCGAACAAAAGCTTATCCAGATCAACCAAGCCTATGAGACCTTGATGCACGAGGCGGCGTAGTGCGGATCGCCACCTATAACATCGAATGGTTCAATTCCCTGTTCGATGATGATGGGAGATTGATGTTCGATCAGCACTGGTCAGGTCGATTTAATGTGCGCCGTGATGAACAGCTGGCCGCAATAGGGTACGTATTTCAATGGCTTGATGCCGATGTTATCCTGATCGTCGAAGCGCCCGATCACAGCAAGAGCCGTTCGACCGTTGACGCCTTGGAACGGTTCGCACATCATTTCGGGCTGCGCGCGCGCACCGCAGTGATTGGTTTTTCAAATGACACCCAACAAGAAATTGCTGTGCTTTATGATCCGTCTGTGTGTTCAGCAATACATCAACCGCGATCGACAACCGCGGCCCCACGATTTGATAATGAGTTCAAGATCGATTTGGACATCGATGCGCAAATGGATTGTGTCACGTTTTCCAAACCACCGCTTGAGGTGGGCCTAACCCTTGCCGGTGGGCGCGAACTTGACCTGCTCGGGGTGCATTTGAAATCAAAGGCCCCGCACGGCGCGCGAAGCCCCGCAGAGGCGATGCGCATGTCGATTGCCAACCGCCGCAAACAATTGGCCCAAGCAATCTGGTTGCGGCGTCGGGTGGATGAATATTTGGTGGATGAAAGACCTCTGATCGTGTTGGGGGACCTGAATGATGGACCAGGATTGGACGAATACGAGCATTTGTTTGGTCGATCGTCGATTGAAATTATCATGGGGTGTGAACGGCCTTTGACAGATCAGCTGTATGATCCAAATGCACGTCAGCTGTTGGTTGACGAAACTGCGCAGGTCTTTAGCGCCGAGTTTCGAAACAAGGAAACACACGATGTTCTTCGCGTTTTGTTGGACTATATCTTTGTCAGCCAAAGCATTCAAAACTTTGGTCCTGCTTGGACCATTTTAAACCCCTATGATCACAGAATTTCACAGGATCATCCCGTGCTTGCCGCGGCGCTGTTGCGCGCGTCTGACCATTTTCCCGTCATGATTGATTTTCAGCTTTAGGCGAATCACCGTAAGCATAATCATGGGAATAATCATTGCTCGATCCCAAAGATTGTTTCGTAAATGCATC
>RGAJ01000250.1 GCA_009920225.1 Paracoccaceae bacterium | reverse complement strand
GACCTATGCCACAACCTTGCCTGAGCGCTACGCCGTTGTAGATGGCGAATGGTGGCCCGCCGATTATGACGGCCCACCCCTGATAAGTTTCGCCAAAGAAGAGGCGGACGAAATCGGCCTAACACTCGGTGATACAGTCACGGTCAATATTTTGGGGCGTGAAATCACAGGAACCATCAGCAACCTGCGCGACGTTGATTTTTCAACGGCGGGGATCGGTTTTGTGATGACATTCAACACCGCAGCCCTGTCCAAAGCACCACATACCTTTATTGCGACGGTCTATTCCGATCCCGACGCCGAAGCCCAGCTTTTGCGCGATATCGCGGATACCTTTCCCAACATCACCGCAATTCGTATCCGTGATGCCATCGAACGGGTATCAAGTGTGATGGGGTCCATCGCATCGGCGGTGGCCTATGGTGCAGGCGCGACATTGCTGACGGGCTTTCTGGTTTTGATCGGCTCTGCCGCATCCTCACAGCATAATCGCAATTTTGAAGCCGCCGTTCTAAAAACGCTTGGGGCGACGCGGTCACAGATTTTGGTAAGCTTTGCCACACGGTCTGCATTGATGGGCGCTGCCGCAGGCGCGGTTGCGATTGTGGTCGGTGTGACAGGCGGATGGGCCATCAACCATTTCGTCATGGACGCAGATTTTACCGTGATCTGGTCAAATGCCTTGGGCGTCGTTTTTGGCGGTATTTTCGCAAACCTTTTGGCAAACCTTGGATTTGCGATGCGCGCCCTTAATGCCGCACCTGCAAAAATCTTGCGCACCCGCGAGTAGAATTGAAACACGTGCCTTGTTAGGATGCCGAGACTGACCAAAGAGTAGAAAGAGACCATCCGTGACAACAACATTGCCCGTACCCGCACAATCGCTGACGAAATCGCAACAAATGCAAGTCATCAATCTGGTTCGGCGCGCGGCAAAATCAGAAATCATGCCGCGTTTCCAAAACCTGTCATCGGTCGATATTATGACAAAATCCCGCGAAGATGATCTGGTGACCGAAGCAGATTTGGTAAGCGAAGCAATGATTTCACGCGGTTTGGCGCGACTGTTTCCAAGCGCATTGATCGTAGGCGAAGAAGCCGTTGCAAAGAACGCAAAGCTGCGCACAGTGATGGCCGAACACGAATTTGCGTTTGTGATTGATCCTATTGACGGCACTTGGAATTATGCCAAAGGCATCCCGCTGTTTGGGGTGATCCTGTCAGTTTTGCGATTTGGCACACCGATCTTTGGTCTTTTGTATGACCCAATTATGGACGACTACATCGTTGCCGATGAGACCGACGCGGCGACATCATTGGCGCGGGCAAACGGGCGGTCGCACAATCTGCGCACCTCGAGCGTGACAGCGCCAGAAAAAATGAACGGATACATCCATTTTGGTTTGATGCCAAAGGAGGATCAGGCAAAACTGGCCCCTGTCCTACCACAGTTTTTGCGCACCACATCCTTGCGCTGTTCATGCCACGAATATCGGATCTTGGCGCAGGGGCATGTCGAATTTATCCTGTCATCGACATTGAACCCATGGGATCATGCGGCGGGTATTTTGGCCTGTCAAAAGGCAGGGGGCGTTGCCGCATTTATCGGGGATCATGCACCTTATAACGCAAAACAAACCACTGGATATCTGCTGTGCGCGTCATCCCAAGAGGCATGGGATGCGGTGGCACGCATCGTTGAACCCGCCCTTGCATAAAGAAGGCGCCCACTGGGCGCCTTTTGGGGATCAAACGATCCTTATGCTTTTAGTGCGGTCGTGCGCAGATATGGCAATTTCACATCGATTTCGCCAAATTTCTCACGCGCTTGATCGTCATTTAATGCCAAAGACACAATCACGTCTTGACCAACGGTCCAGTTCGCAGGTGTCGCGATTGGTGTGCCGAATGTGGCCTGCAACCCGTCCAACGCCCGCAAGACTTCGGCAAAGTTACGGCCAACTGACATTGGGTAGGTCATGATCAGTTGTACTTTTTTGTCTGGACTGATGATAAAGACGGAGCGTACTGATGCGCTGTCTGCGGCTGTGCGGCCGTCTGGCAAATATGCTTCGGCTGGCAACATGTCGAACTGCTTTGATACTGCCAAATCTTGGTCTGCAATGATCGGGAAATGAGCCGGTGCATTTGCAAAAGCTTCAATGTCTTTTTTCCAATCATGATGCTCTGCAACACCATCAACGGATAGGCCGATCACCTTTGTGTTCCGCTTTTCCCATTCGGCTGCCAATTGGGCAACTGCGCCAAATTCGGTTGTGCACACGGGTGTAAAGTCTTTGGGGTGGGAAAACAGGATGGCCCAGCTGTCACCGATCCAATCATGGAACGTGATCGTGCCCTTGTCTGTTTCTGCTGTGAAATTATGAACGATATCGTTAATTCGTAGGCCCATTTTATGTCTCCTTAACATATTCTATTATTGATATATGTTATGCGCGCCCGGAAACACAACCCCATGCATGAGGGTATCGGCGAATTGGTCCAAAATGCCGCAGGATTGGGGAAAAGGGCGCGGACATCCCGCGCCCATAGAACGTTAGGAAACGTCTTTGTAATTGATTTCTTTCTTGTCTTCGCCAGTCCGGCCACGTCGCACATGCAATCTGTTCAAGGCATTCAGATAGGCCTTGGCACTTGCCACAACTGTGTCGGTGTCTGCAGATTGGCCCGTCGCGATGTTGCCGTCTTCGTCCATACGAACGGTGACTGTTGCTTGGGCATCTGTCCCTTCGGTGACTGCGTGAACTTGGTACAGCTGCAAACGGGCTTTGTGGCCATAGAGTTCCTTGACCGCATTAAAGGTCGCATCAACGGGGCCATCACCTGTCGCGGTTGTTGACACTTCTTGTCCACCGATTGTCAGGGTCATTTCCGCCGATTGTGGGCCGTCCGTACCGCACACAACGCGCAAGGATTTCAACACAAGATGATCGTTGGCCGCGTCTTCACCTGCACGCATCAGCGCGATCAGGTCTTCGTCGTAGACTTCTTTCTTGCGATCCGCCAATTCTTTGAAGCGGACAAACACGTCTTTCAATTGGTTATCACCCAACTGATAGCCCAAGTTTTCCAATTTCGACCGCAACGCTGCGCGTCCTGAATGTTTGCCCATGACCAAGTTGGTTTCCGACAAGCCAACATCTGACGGGCGCATAATTTCAAAGGTTTCCGCATTTTTCAGCATGCCATCCTGATGGATGCCGCTTTCATGTGCGAATGCGTTTTTGCCAACGATTGCCTTGTTGAACTGCACCGGAAATCCGGACACAGATGCCACGCGACGCGAAATGTTCATCAGTTTTGTGGAATCGACCTGCGTGTAAAACGGCATAATGTCGCCACGCACTTTCAATGCCATAACGACTTCTTCCAATGCCGTGTTGCCCGCGCGTTCGCCCAACCCGTTGATGGTACATTCGATTTGACGC
>RGAJ01000249.1 GCA_009920225.1 Paracoccaceae bacterium | reverse complement strand
CGTGGTTGGACGTGGCCGCAGATCGATTTCCGCCGGACGTTCCACAGGATGTGAACATCTTGTACCAAGGTCGCGTTGATCAATATCTGCCGTATGCACCAAAAGACGCACAGCATCTGATCGTGACCTATTCGCATGCGTTGGATCTGGCATTATGCGACGCTGTATTGCGGCATGGATTTTCATTTGCAGGCCTAATTGGATCCAAAACAAAATGGGCGCGGTTTCGGTCACGCTTGGCAAGCATGGGCCATAGCCCTGATCAAATCCGTCGCATCACCTGTCCAATTGGCCGTCCCGAGATCGGAAAACACCCGTTTGAGATTGCCATTTCGGTATCGAGTTGCCTATTAGAACGACAGGTAACCCAAACACACATGAATGAGAGGATTGCATGAGCCGTATTCTGTTAAACATAGACGGTCTGACCAAAGCCTATCCAGGTGTGGTGGCGAACGACAATGTGTCTTTTGACATCGGTCATGGCGAAGTTCATGCGCTGTTGGGCGAAAACGGCGCAGGCAAATCCACCCTTGTGAAAATGATTTATGGTCTTGTGAAACCTGATCGGGGTCAAATGCGGATGGATGGTGACGTCTTTACCCCAAGCGATCCGCGCCAAGCCCGCGCGTCAGGCGTGGCAATGGTGTTCCAACACTTTTCACTGTTTGATGCGTTGTCTGTCGCCGAAAACATTGCGCTGGGCATGGAAAATCCACCAAGTCAGCGCGATTTGGCCAAGCAAATCAAAGAGGTCTCTGAAAACTATGGCCTTCCACTGGATCCGCGCAAAACAGTCGGCGGGTTGTCCGCAGGTGAGCGGCAGCGCGTCGAAATCATTCGGTGTCTTTTGCAAAATCCAAAACTCTTGATCATGGATGAACCGACATCGGTTTTGACGCCACAAGAGGTAAACATTCTCTTTGAAACCCTTCGAAAATTGAAATCCGAAGGCACGTCTATTCTCTATATTTCGCATAAATTGGATGAAATTCGGACGATCTGTGACACCGCGACCATTCTGCGGCACGGAAAAAAAGTTGACACATGTGTCCCACGGGAAAAATCGGCACGAGAATTGGCCGAAATGATGGTCGGCGCAAGCTTTGCCAGCCCGTCGCGCAGCGATCGTACGCTGGGCGACGTTCTTTTGCGGGTAAAGAATCTGTCGCTTGCGGCAGCTGATAGTTTCAGCACAAGCTTGCGCGGTGTGTCGTTTGACGTTCGTGCGGGCGAGATTTTGGGCATCGGCGGTGTTGCAGGGAACGGCCAAGATGAATTGCTGTCTGCGCTGTCGGGCGAGGCGCGCACACAACATGATATGGTGCAGCTGAGCGGTAAACCAATTGGACAGCAGGGGCCAAACGATCGTCGTTTGCTGGGTGTTTTGTCTGCACCAGAAGAACGCTTAGGGCATGCAGCGGCGCCGAATATGAGCTTGGTTGAAAATGCCATGATGACGGCTGCATCACGCCAAGGGTTGGTGTCCAATGGGTTTCTGGCGTGGTCAAAAGCCAAAGGATTTGCCGAACGCGTCATTTCTGAGTTTGACGTGCGCACCCCAAGTGCCAACAATGCCGCAAGGTCATTGTCTGGTGGGAATTTGCAAAAATTCGTCATCGGGCGCGAAGTTTTGCAAGATCCCAAGGTGTTGGTTGTGAACCAACCCACATGGGGCGTTGATGCGGCGGCGGCTGCCTCTATTCGGCAAGCTCTGTTGGATTTGGCAGCGGGAGGCGCGGCAATCATCGTGATTAGCCAAGATTTGGACGAGTTGATCGAAATCAGCGACAATTTTGCCGCCCTGAATGAGGGGCGTTTGTCGGACATTCGGCCGATGCAAGGTTTGACCGTGGATCAGATCGGTTTGATGATGGGGGGCGCTCATGATGCTGAGGTGGCCCATGCGTGACATTCGTCAGGGCCGCTGCGCGGCAATTGAGTATTTGTGCAAAGATGAAAGAGGTGGGGTGCAATGATCCGATTGGAAAAACGCAAAGAACCGTCGGTTTTTTGGATATACGCCACGCCTGTGTTGGCCGTTGTATTGACCATGTTGGTGGGCGGGCTTTTGTTTGCAACGATCGGAAAAGATCCGTTCCTTGCCATCAAAACCATCTTTTGGGACCCAATTTTTGGCGAGTTTGCATTCTATTATCGCCCGGAAGTGTTTAAGAAAGCGGCCCCGTTGGTGTTGATAGCGATTGGTCTGTCTTATGGGTTCAAAGCGGGAATTTGGAACATTGGCGCAGAGGGACAGTATATCATCGGCGCGATTTGTGGCGCCGGCGTCGCGCTTGCGTTTTATCCAAGCGAAGCACGATGGGCGATCTTTCCGTTGATGATTGTCGCAGGGTTTCTGGGCGGTGTGATATGGGCGATGATCCCTGCACTGCTGCGGGTGTATTTTAAGACCAATGAGATCCTTGTTTCATTGATGTTGGTCTATGTTGCCGAAGTCTTGATCAAAGCGTTTTCGATTGGATTGATGCGTAACCCCGATGGGCATGGATTTCCCGGCAGCCGAAATTTGAACCAATATCCAGCGGCGGCGAACATGGAATTATTCGCAGGAACGGGCATGCATTGGGGGGTTATGGCCGCTTTGTTTTCGGTTGTTGCGACCTATGTCATATTGGCAAAACACCAGTTTGGGTTTTTCGTGCGCCTTACAGGTGAAAGCCCGCGCGCGGCGGGGTTTGCAGGCGTGAATGCCAATCGATTGATCATGTTGTGTTTCGTGATTTCGGGGGGATTGGCAGGGATGGCCGGATTGTTCGAAGTTGCGGGCCCTGCGGGTCAAATTTTGGGAAGCTTCCCGGCATATTATGGATTCACAGCCATTATTGTCGCGTTTTTGGGGCGCTTGCATCCTGTGGGTATTTTATTGGCAGGTTTGTTGATGGCGCTGACCTATGTGGGCGGCAACGCGGCAGAGGCGGCGATGAACATACCGTCTGCCACAATCCAGATCTTTCAAGGGATGCTGCTCTTTTCGCTGCTCTCTGTTGATGTCTTAACTAATTATCGGCCGCGTTTCGTGGCCCGTCAGGGGGCGTAACCATGGATATTAATCCTATTCTTTTGGCAAGTGCTATTATGGTTGCCTCAACGCCGATCTTATTGGCGGCAATTGGTGAATTGGTCGTCGAACGCGCGGGGGTTTTGAACCTTGGGGTCGAAGGCATGATGATTACAGGGGCTGTGATCGGATTTATTGCCGCGCATGAAACGGAATCGACCACGCTTGGGTTTATGGGCGCGGCCGTTGGTGGTGCGGTTGTGTCAATGATTTTTGGGGTGTTAACCCAATATCTTTTGACAAACCACGTGGCGACGGGTCTTGCGCTCACGCTCTTTGGGGTGGGGCTATCGGCTTTGGTTGGGCAAGGGTACCAAGCGACGAACCAAGTGCCGGTGACAAAGATGCCGATTCCAATGTTGTCCGACATTCCGGTTTTGGGGCCTATCTTGTTTCGTCATGATGGGGTGGTCTATCT
>RGAJ01000248.1 GCA_009920225.1 Paracoccaceae bacterium | reverse complement strand
GAAAATTGCAACGCTTGACGGCATAAACCTGCATTATCGAATTGATGGCAATCCAAACGGAAAACCCGTTGTATTTGCCAATTCACTTGGCACTGATCTTCGGCTTTGGGATGCAGTGTTGCCCCTGTTGCCACAGGAAAATTGTTACATCCGTTACGACAAACGTGGTCACGGGTTGTCACAATGCCCACCCGCGCCCTATTCCATGGGTGCCTTGGTGCGCGATGTGGAACAGTTGATGGATCATCTGGGTGTCACGGATGCGCTGTTTGTCGGATTGTCCATTGGCGGGATGATCGCCCAAGGTCTGGCGGTCAAACGGTTGGATTTGGTACGTGCCATGGTGTTGTCAAACACAGCTGCAAAAATCGGTCAGCCTGACATGTGGCAGTCACGCATTGATGCTGTGCGCGCAGGCGGAATTTCATCCCTGTCTGATGCGGTGATGGAACGCTGGTTTGGGCGTGACTTTCATGCAACCGCAGAGATGCAGCTGTGGAAAGCCATGTTGGAACGTCAACCTGCCGAGGGGTATATCGGATGTTCTGCAGCAATTTCTGGCACCGATTTTTACACCCCGACGTCGGGCTTGCGATTGCCAACCTTGGGCATTGCAGGATCCGAAGACGGATCCACCCCGCCCGATTTGGTCCGTGAAACGGTTGAATTGATCCCCGGATCAAAATTTGAACTGATCCGCAAGGCAGGGCATTTGCCCTGTGTCGAAAACCCAACCGAATATGCCCGTATTCTGGGCACGTTTATGAAGGATATTGGTCATGTCTAAGGTCTTGTTGGTACATGGCTCATGCCATGGGGCGTGGTGTTTTCGCGATGTGATCCCCGCGCTTGCCGCGTTGGGGCATCAGGCCTATGCAATTGATTTGCCCGGGCATGGTGACAACCCTGCCCCGATTGAAACGATTACCTTGGATGCCTATCGCGACGCGATCTTGGATGCCATCGACGAACCTGTGTATCTGTTGGGCCATTCCATGGCCGGATATCCGATTTCGGCCGCAGCAGACCATTCACCAGACAAAATCAAACGGTTGATTTATCTGTGCGCCTATGCCGCGCAGAACGGGAAATCCTTGGTCGACATGCGAAAAGAGGCCCCGCGCCAACCGTTGATGCAAGCAATCACACGCACAGATGACGGATTGGGGTTCACCGTGAACCTGGATCAAATCGAAACCGTGTTTTATCACGATTGCCCGGCGGATACGATTGCTTTGGCGCGCGAAAACCTTTGCGTCCAAGCCATCGCGCCACAGGCGACCCCCATCACGTTGTCACACCAGTTTGAACGCGTGCGCAAGACATACATCCGCTGTGAAAACGATCAAACGATCCCACCGGAATATCAATTGACCATGGTGCAAGATTGGGATCAACGTGACGTTTATCATATGCCAACCAGCCATTCGCCCTTTTTCGCCGATCCACAGGGATTGGCCCAACTGATCCACGACATCATAGAAAAAGATCAAAAGGAGACCTAATGTCAGGTTCCGTATTCGATAGCCCATTGCATGCAAAACTTTTCCCCACGGGGGATATGGGACGGTTATTCACCGATACCGCCGAAGTGCGTGCGATGATGCTGGTCGAAGGATCGCTTGCCAAGGTCCAAGGCGCGTTGGGCATCATCCCCGAGCTCAGCGCCGCTGCGATTCATCGCGCGTCGCTTGAATTGCAAATCGATCCCGCAGGATTAGGCACGGCAACAGGCATAAATGGCGTCACAGTGCCGGGATTGGTCGCAGAGTTTCGTAAGCTGATGCAAGCCCCCGAACAAGCACAATATCTGCATTTTGGCGCGACGTCCCAGGACATTGCAGATACTGCATTGATGTTGCGGGTGCGTCAGTTGTTAGGCCTACAAGACACTGCCTTGCGCGCGCTTTTGGGGGATTTGGCGCGATTGGCGCATGATCATGCCGAAACGGCGATGGTCGCGCGCACGTATGGGCAATCTGCGACGCTGTCGTCCTTTGGTGCGATGGTTGCGGTGTGGGGCAATATGCTGGCGGATTTGGTTGATGCACTACCTGCGCTGCGCGATGGTGTGCTTTGGGTGTCGTTATCTGGTGCCGCGGGAACCGGTTCGGTTTTGGGACCTGATCCGGATCGCGTGCGTGCCGATTTGGCTGCGGCCGTTGGTCTGCGCGATCCCAAGCGATCTTGGCACGCAGATCGCGGGCCGATCTTGCGCTTGGCTGCATGGCAAACACAGGTAACAGCCGCCTTGGGCAAAATGGCCCAAGATATTTTGATCATGACCCAAAGCGGTTTGAAAACCGTATCTTTGGATGCACAGGGCGGGTCATCCACCATGCCACAAAAAGAAAACCCCGTGCAGCCATCGGCGATCGTGGCTTTGGCGAATATGGCCGCGGGGTTGAATGCCACCTTGACCCAAGCGGCCCAACATCGCGAAGCCCGCGACGGCGCAGCATGGTTTACCGAATGGATGTCCCTGCCCCAACTTTGTCTGACGGCGGGTTCTGCGCTTATCCTGTCAGGAACCATGATCGCGGGTTTGGCGCCAAATGCCGCGGCATTGTCTGCGCAAATTCAAAATACCGATGACATGATATTGGCCGAAGCCATCACATTTGCCTTGGCGCACAAGATGCCCCGCCCTGATGCCGCGGATCGTGTGAAAGCTATGGTGAAAGAGGCACTTGCGCAGGATACGCGATTGTTAGAGGTCGTTAAGTCACAACATCCCGATTTGGATCTGGCGCAATTTGAACCGGCCAAGCAATTGGGAAGCGCCCCACACTTTGCCCGCGACTTTGCGGCCCGTGTGTCCTCGCTCACATGACGCGCAAGATCGACAAACCCATCGCCATTATTCTGATGACCATGCTGCTTGACGCCATGGGCGTTGGCATCATGATCCCCGTTCTGCCCGATTTATTGGTGTCGGTCTTGCCCGGATCAACCATCGCCGAGGCCACGTTATGGGGCGGCATTTTGGCCACCATCTTTGCGGTGATGCAGTTTTTATTCAGCCCTTTGTTGGGGGTGGCGTCCGATCAATATGGCCGCAAACCGGTTTTGATGATCGCGCTGAGTGTGATGGTCATTTACTATTTGATCATGGCAGTGGCACAAACCATGTGGCTGTTGATCCTTGGCCGCATTTTGGGCGGTATGTCGGCGGCCACCCATGCGACCGCTTCGGCCTATATGGCGGATATATCTGAGCCGCATGAAAAGGCCGCCCGCTTTGGGTTATTGGGCGCAGCCTTTGGCATTGGATTTGTCTTGGGACCGGTGATTGGTGGTCTGTTGGGCGAATGGGGTCCACGCGCACCGTTTTATGCCGCCGCCATTATTGCGGCGATCAACACATTCTGTTGCTGGATCTGGTTGCCCGAAAGCGTGACAGACGCAATCCGCCAAAAATTCACATGGACCCGTGCGAACCCTTTGGGCGCCTTTGTGACAATTTCAAAATTTGATGGCCTTGGTCGATTGATTTTGGTTTTGGGCCTGTTTTTGATCGGTGT
>RGAJ01000247.1 GCA_009920225.1 Paracoccaceae bacterium | reverse complement strand
GATCGTGATGGATTGTGAAAAGGACGAAACTGCGCCGCGCGCTCCGTTGGTCATGCTCAATCCAGAGATCATCGCATCCTCGGATGAAACCAACGTCTACGAAGAAGGCTGTTTGTCGATCCCTGATCATTTCGCCGAAGTCACACGGCCAAAGCTGGTCCAAGTGCGATGGATGGATGTCGATGGCGCGGAACAGTCCCAAGAATTCGATGGCCTATGGGCGACCTGCGTGCAGCATGAAATTGACCACCTGAACGGCAAGCTTTTTATTGATTATCTGGGCGCGATGAAGCGCCAAATGATCACCCGCAAAATGCAAAAGCTCAAACGCGATCGCGCGCGTGGGTTTGACGAATAACGATGGCTTTGCGTCCCTGTATCCCGTGGCCAGATAAACGCCTGCGCACCGCAGCGGCACCCGTTGATGCGATCACCGATGACATTCGTGCGATTTGGGCCGATATGGTCGACACGATGGACGCCATGCCGGGCGTGGGATTGGCCGCAAACCAAATCGGCGTTCTGTTGCGCTTGGCTGTTGTGGATGCTTCGGACACGCGGGGCCAAGCAGTTTTGATGGCAAACCCTGTGGTGCTGCATGCGTCGGTTCAATTGCGCGATCATGACGAGGCCAGCCCGAATTTACCCGGCGTTTGGGCAAAAATACAACGCCCCCGCGCGGTGACGGTCGAGTTCCTGAATGACACAGGCGAGATTGAGCAAAAGGATTTCGTGGGCCTTTGGGCCACATCGGTTCAGCATCAAATCGATCACCTGAATGGGAAAATGTATTTTGACCGCCTGTCGAAAATGAAACGGGACATGTTGATCAAAAAGGCGAAAAAAGCGCGATGAAACTGATTTTCATGGGCACGCCCGATTTCTCGGTTCCGATCCTCGATGCGCTTCATGCAGCGGGACACGACATCGTCTGCGTCTATTGCCAACCACCCCGCCCAGCAGGTCGCGGGAAAAAGGATCGCCCAACCCCTGTTCATCAACGCGCCCAAGATCTGGGTCTGCCCGTCCGGCACCCTGTGTCGTTAAAAGGCGCGGAAGAACAGGCGGAATTTGAGGCACTTGGCGCAGATGTGGCGGTTGTGGTGGCCTATGGGCTGATCCTGCCACAAGCGGTGTTAGATGCGCCAAAGCTTGGGTGTTTGAACATCCACGCGTCCCTTTTGCCCCGTTGGCGCGGTGCGGCCCCGATCCACCGCGCGATCATGGCGGGTGACGCAGAAACAGGCGTGTGCATCATGCAGATGGAGGCGGGTCTTGATACAGGTCCCGTTCTGACGCGTGCGCGCATGCCAATTGAACACACCGACACCACGCAATCCTTGCATGATAAACTTGCCACGCAGGGCGCAGAGCTGATTGTGCGCACCTTGGCCGAACTTCCATCGCTCAAGCCGACAGCGCAACCCGAAGAGGGCGTGCTTTACGCCCATAAAATCGACAAGGCCGAGGCCCACATTGATTGGTCGACCCCTGCAACCGAGGTGGATCGCCAAATTCGGGGGCTGTCCCCCTTTCCAGGTGCATGGTTCGAACACGACGGCAATCGGATCAAAGTGTTGGCCTCTGCCGTTTCCGACATGACCGGCCCTGTGGGTCATGTGGTCACCACCGATGGTCAGATTGTTGTTGCTTGTGGGACGGGTGCCGTGTCGTTGACGCGTCTGCAACGTGCAGGGAAATCTGCGCAATCGGCCGATGAATTCTTGCGTGGATATCCCATCGATCTTGGCGCGTTGGCCTGATGGATGCGTCCCAAACCGTTGCGCGTGACAATCTGACGGGCAGTCTTTGGATGATCGCGGCCATGGCAGGCTTTGCGGTCGAGGACAGTCTGTTGAAAATCGCCACCCAAACATTGCCGGTTTCGCAGGTTCTTGTTGTCTTTGGCATATTGGGCGCGAGCGTCTTTGCGGGTCTTGCGCGAAGATCTGGGGCAGAGTTATTCACCAAAGATGTGGCATCGCGCGCCATGCGCATTCGGTTTGTGTTCGAATTCTTGGGGCGATTGTTCTATATTCTGGCCCTTGCGTTGACCTCTTTGTCGGGCACAACCGTGATCTTGCAAGCAACCCCTTTGGTCGTTGTTGCAGGTGCTGCGATATTTTTGGGCGAAAAGGTCGGTTGGCGACGGTGGAGCGCGATTGCAATCGGGTTATTCGGCGTCTTGGTCGTCTTGCGCCCGTCATCGGATGACTTTTCCGCGCTGTCAATTCTGGCGATTATTGGTATGTTGGGCTTTGCTGGCCGCGATTTGGCCAGCCGCGCCGCACCGGCAAGCCTGCGCCCCTCAGTTTTGGGGTTTTATGGCTTTGTCACCCTTGTGATTGCGGGGGCATCGTTTGCGATTTGGGAAGGACGCGCTTATGTGATGCCAGATACCAAGACGGCAACGATTGTGGTTGCGGCGGTCGCGGTGGGTGTATTTTCCTATACCAGTTTGATGAAAGCGATGCGCACGGGCCAAGTTTCGATTGTGACACCATTTCGCTATATCCGCCTGATCTTTGGGGTCGGATTGGGTGTGGTGTTGTTTGGCGAACCACTGGATGCGCCCACACTTTGGGGCAGTGCGATTATCGTCGGTGCAGGGCTGTTTTTGCTATCACGTGTCAATCGCGCGAAGGCATAGCGTCACATCACTGCGTTTGATGCAAACGGCGCGCGGATCGGATCAGATGTATCACCCATCAAAAATCGACGGCGATGCCCTTTCTTTCCCAATCACCGTATCGCACAGGTTCGGGCCCATCGCGCCCGCCCAATTCTTTGGGCATGTCTTTGGCTTTGGCTTGTTTGCGACGCTCTTCTGCCTCGGCCAAAGCGCGTTGGGCTGCGGGCGGTAAATCTGGTTTTTGTTCCATGATCTCTTTCCTCGGGCTATCGCAGTTGTTATAGGGCGCAGATATCAAAGCGCAAGGACCATACCATGGCTGGCCCCAATAAAACTCCGCGGTCCTGCGCGGTTTACATGTTAACCCAGATTTTGGGCGAAGGCCGTCTGATGGCGGAACTCTCACAATCTACCGCGATGGATGGGCTGGACCCCGCCGATCGTGCCCGTGCGCAGCGCCTTACGTTAGACACGTTGCGCGGGTTAGAACGTGCAGATCGGATCATGGCCAAGTTCATGCGCAAAGCGCCACCGTTATTTGTGAAAAACGTTCTGCGTTTGGCAACGGTGGAATTGTGCCACGGCGGTGATGCCCACGGCATTGTCAACGAAGCGGTGAATTTGGTGGCAGGAAACAAACGCGCCCAAGCGTTCAAAGGTATGGTGAACGCCGTCCTGCGCAAAGTGGCCGAAAAAGGCCCGCAGGAATGGCACATCCTGCGTGTGCCGCGTTTGCCAAAATGGGTGCGTGATCCATTGGTTGCGGCCTATGGTCCGCAGTCGGTGACCGAATTTGAAACGGTGCAGTTCCAAACGCCACCTTTGGACCTGACGCCGAAAGACCCAACAACGATCACCGCGCTGGCCACGAAACTGGGTGGCGACATTGTATTGGACGGCACCATTCG
>RGAJ01000246.1 GCA_009920225.1 Paracoccaceae bacterium | reverse complement strand
CCTTGTTTCAGGTTGACGATTCCGCAATGGAACGGCGTCACGCCTTCGGGCCAGATGATGCCGTTGTCGTCATGGTTTGCCTCGATCAGGGCGCCAATCAAGCGGCTGACACCGATGCCGTGGCTTCCCATGTGAACGTTCACATTCTTGCCATCGGCATCTGCGACACTTGCGTTCATTGCGTCGGAATATTTTGTGCCAAAGTAAAAGATTTGTCCGACTTCGATGCCCCGCGCGACGCGGCGGCGGTCTTCGGGGATTTCATGAAACAGGGTCTCGTCATGGGTTTCATCGGTGCGCGCGTAAAGCGTGGTGAATTCATCCATGATCGCCTGACACTGTGCACGATCATCATAGTTGATGTCGCGATCGCCAAAGGTCAAATCGGTGACTTTGCTGTCATAGAATACTTCGGATTCGCCCGTTTCGGCAAGAACCAAGAATTCATGCGTATCCTCGCCACCGATGGGGCCACTGTCGGCGCGCATTGGTATGGCTTGCAATCCCATACGTTCATAGGTGCGCAGATAGCTGACCAAGTGACGGTTGTACGCGTGCAAGGCGTCTTCTTTTGTTAGATCAAAGTTATACCCATCCTTCATCAGGAATTCGCGACCGCGCATTACCCCGAACCGAGGGCGGATTTCATCGCGGAATTTCCACTGGATTTGGTAGAGCGTCAAAGGAAGATCTTTGTAGCTGCCCACATGGGCGCGGAAAATATCTGTGACCAATTCTTCGGCGGTGGGCGTAAACAGCATGTCGCGATCATGGCGGTCTTTGACCCGCAGCATTTCAGCGCCATACGCGTCATAGCGACCGCTTTCGCGCCACAAATCTGCAGACTGCATCGTTGGCATTTGAATAGGAATGTGACCTGCACGAATTTGTTCTTCGTGAATGATATTTTCCAGTTTGCGCAGGACCTTAAAGCCCAATGGCAGCCAAGAATAAATTCCTGCGCTTGCTTGTTTAATCATCCCTGCACGCAGCATCAAACGATGGCTGACGATTTGGGCATCCGCAGGATTTTCCTTGAGGACTGGAAGAAAGTACCGAGACAGGCGCATTGTGAATACTCTTTGTTGATCTCATCAAGGTCCTTTGATACCTGCGACGTCAGAAACACTCAAGCATCATTGCGATTTATTCTTGAAAAACCTATGTGGAATGCGCAGGTTAAGGGGATAACAAGGGGTCACCACATGGCATTACCTATTCAACAGCAGGCCAAGTATTGGGGAATCACCATTGCGGTGACCGCAATCGTTCTGTGGTATCTGGGGGATGTGTTGCTTCCGTTTGTTTTGGGGGCGGCGATTGCCTATTTTCTGGATCCTGTTGCAGACCGGCTTGAGGCATTGGGATTGTCGCGCATTGCCGCGACGGCTGTGATCACAATCGGCGCAGTCATCATGTTTATCGTCGCGGCCGTGATCATTATTCCAACCTTGGTGCAGCAAACAACGAACTTGTTCAACGTGGCCCCCGTCATGTTTACGAAGCTGCAAGGTGTTTTGGCCGAAAATGTGCCGTCCATTATGGACGAAAATTCGGCCATTCGGGGCGCACTTTCGAGTGTGGGGGATACGATCAAAGAAAAAGGCGCGAGCCTGTTGGGTGCGGCGCTGCAATCTGCGGCCTCGCTGCTGAATATCGTTATGCTGTTTGTCATTGTTCCCGTCGTTGCGGTGTATCTGTTGTTGGATTGGGATAAGATGATCGCGCGGATCAATGATTTTCTGCCCCGTGATCATGCGCCAACGCTGCGGGCCTTGGCCAAAGACATCGACACCACGCTGTCATCATTTGTGCGCGGCATGGGGTCGGTGTGTTTGATATTGGGCACCTATTATGCCGCGGCCTTGATGTTGGTCGGATTGGACTTTGGCCTGATTGTAGGCGCGATTGCAGGGCTTATCACCTTTATCCCCTATGTCGGATCCTTGGTTGGCGGCGCATTGGCCATTGGCTTGGGGTTGTTTCAATTTTGGGGGGATTGGGTCAGCTTGGGTTTGGTGGCGGGAATTTTCATCATCGGGCAAGTGATCGAGGGAAATTACCTGACCCCTAAATTGGTGGGAACATCTGTTGGGCTCCATCCCGTGTGGTTGATGTTGGCTCTGTCGGTGTTTGGAGCTGCCTTTGGGTTTATTGGCATGTTGGTGGCCGTTCCTGTCGCCGCCTCTATCGGCGTGATCGTGCGGTTCGGATCCACCCAATATTTGGAAAGCCGCCTGTATCGTGGGCTGAGCGGACAAGATACGAAAGAAAACTAATGGCTGAACAACTGCCCCTTGAACTGCCGGCGCGGACCGCGTTGGATCGTGGGGATTTTTTTGTATCTGATTGCAATGCTTTGGCGATTGCAGCGATTGAAACATGGTCCACGTGGCCAACGCGCAAACATATTTTGTGCGGACCTGCAGGATCGGGGAAAACCCATCTGATGCATGTTTGGGCGCAAGACGCAGGCGCGCAGTTGATCCCTGCGATCTCATTGCCCGATGCTGATGTCGAAACCCTTGCGCGCAGCCATGTGGCCGTTGATGATGTTCCTGGCATCGCAGGGGATCGTGCGGCGGAAAACGCATTGTTTCATCTGCATAACCTGACGCTGGCCAACGGGAATTCGATCTTGCTAAGCGGACGGTCGCAACCCCATTTTTGGGGCATCACCCTGCCCGATTTGGCATCCCGCCTGCAAGGCGCAGGATGTTCGGCATTGACAGAGCCTGATGATACTTTGTTCATGGTCTTAATCGCAAAACTGTTTTCAGATCGGCAATTGTTCCCTGCCCCTGATGTCATGCAATATCTGACAACACGGTTGGATCGATCCTATCATGCGGCCCAAATTGCGGTTGCTGCATTGGATCGCGCCGCCTTGTCACAACAGCGCAGCATCACCCGCCCCCTTGCCGCGCAGGTTGTAGAAAAATTAAACCAAGACAAAGAGTTGCCATAACGCGTTTTCGCAATTAAGACTGGTGCGAGAACCAAGTAAAGGATGTGGATATGTCTGACGTCTCCTCGACATGGGCCCCTTTTGACCACGCTCTGTTTGACGACTCGGCGCATCCTTTTTTGAAAAAAGTCGGCGTGATCGACGTGGGTTCCAACTCGGTTCGGATGGTGGTCTTTGACGGTGCGGCACGCTCACCTGCCTATTATTACAACGAAAAAATTATGTGCGCCTTGGGGGCTGGTGTCTCAAAAACAGGCCGCTTGAACCCAACGGGGCGCAAACGTGCCTTGGCTGCCATAGAACGGTTTGTTCATTTGGCACGCGGAATGGGGGTGCCGAAACTGACTGCGGTTGCCACTGCTGCTGTGCGTGATTCTGAGGATGGCGAAGAATTCTGCCGCGAGGTCTTGGAAAAAACAGGCCAAAAAATCTGGATCATCGATGGCAAGGAAGAGGCGCGATTGTCCGCCCAAGGCGTGTTGCTTGGCTGGCCTGGGTCTTATGGATTGGTGTGTGACATCGGTGGGTCATCGATGGAATTGGCCGAAATCGGCGATGGACAGGTGCGCAGA
>RGAJ01000245.1 GCA_009920225.1 Paracoccaceae bacterium | reverse complement strand
GCGCGGATGCGAATGCGGCCAGATCATCGGTTGCCTGCGCGTAATGCACACCACCACCTGCGACGATGACAGGGCGCTTTGCCGCCTTGATCGCCGCGACGGCACGATCCAATTCCCCTTGATCTGGACGGATCCGGCGTTGGTGCCAAACGTGTTTTTCGAAAAAACTGACTGGATAGTCGTAGGCTTCGGCCTGAACATCTTGGCAGAAGGCCAAAGTGACGGGACCGCAATCGGCAGGATCGGTGATGGTCCGAAACGCGCGCGGCAATGCCGTCAACAGATGCTCAGGCCGCGATATACGGTCATAATATCGGCTTACCGGACGGAAACAATCATTCGCGGACACCGTGCCATCGCCAAAGCTTTCGATTTGTTGCAACACAGGATCAGGGCCACGATTTGCGAACACATCGCCCGGAACCAAAAGAACAGGCAAGCGGTTGACATGGGCCAATGCGGCGGCGGTCACCATATTCGTGGCACCCGGCCCAATTGACGATGTCACCGCCATCGCGCGACGCCGACCCGATTGTTTGGCATAGGCAATCGCTGCATGCGCCATGGTTTGTTCATTGTGACCGCGCCACGTGGGAAGCGTGTCTTTGGCATGATACAGTGCCTCGCCCAGACCCGCGACGTTGCCGTGCCCAAAAATGGCCCAAACCCCCGCAATGATTTGTTCATCCGCATCGTTATGCTGCGCAGCAATATAGCGCACCATCGCTTGGGCAGCGGTTAATCGAATTGTCTTTTCCATCACTGTCATCCTCTGTCTGTGTCGCGGGACGCCTGCGCACGCGCGGCATCCCAAATTTCGCAAAGCCTTGAAAAATTACCTACCATTGTTTCGACTGCGGCGTCATCGGTTATCTTGCCTTGCATCCAGTCGCGCGCCGCTTGGCCAAAGATTGTGCGCCCAACGGCAAATCCTTTGACCAAAGGCTGTTTTGCGGCCAGCGCAAAACTTGCCGCCAACTCCACCTCTGGCGCATCAAGACCCAAAACCACAATCCCGCGGGTATGCGGATCATGACGCTCGGTGTCATCAACAGCCCCGACCTTGGATGGAATAACCTCAAGCAGGAATTCCAAATTGTTGCGCCGCGCGGACGTGTACAGATGTTTCACACGTTGTTCTTGCAGGGCACGTGTTTCGGCCGTGTCATCAGGGTGGCAAAATACCAACAGCTTGACCACATTTTCGCTGGCCCATTCGCGAAATCCGCCCAAATCATCACCCAGATCGGGTTCAAATTCGATGGGGCGCGATCCGGGCCATTCGGTCGGACGCCCGATCCACAGGCCTGTTCCCGTCGCGCGGTGCAACGCAGATCGGCCAATGCGATTGTCGCAAAGAATACCATAGCCTGACCGACCATCTTGCACCCGCAATGCCGCGTCGAGGCAGAGGTTCTTGAACGCCGATCCCTTGGCGCGGGTATACCCCTCCATCTCTTCCAACTGCATGCGGTGATCAAAGGCAAATGTGCGCAAGTCGGACCAATCGCCTGACACCCGCGCGTGGCGGTTGGTGGCCCAATGCACCTGTTCCAAAACTGTATCATTGCGCAAATCGGGTTGGATCACGCCACGATCAAGGAAAAACTGCAATTCATCCAAAGAGGGATAGGCGGGCGTGCATCCATGACGGCTGACCGCGAAAGCGCCACAAGCATTTGCGTATTTCAGCGCGGTGGGCCAGTCGGATCCATCAAGCCAACCTTTCAAGAGGCCCGACATGAAACCATCCCCTGCCCCCAAAACGTTAAAGACCTCAATCGGAAATCCCGGACCCGATTGACCATCATCCAAACTGTCGGGAATGTCGCCCACAAAGGCCACCGCACCCGCAGCGCCCCGTTTACAGACCAATGTTGCCCCTGACACGCCGCGCACCGCACGCAGCGCCGCGATGGTATCGGTCGTGCCACCCGCGATGTGGAACTCTTCTTCGGTGCCGACGATCAAATCAAACAGATGCAAGGTTGATTGCAACTTGGCCGTGACCTTTTGGCTTTCGACAAAGCGGCTTTCGCCATCCCCATGCCCCGCCACGCCCCACAGGTTCGGGCGGTAATCAATATCAAGCGCTGTTTGCATGCCATCTGCGCGCGCAATTTCCAACGCTTCGAGTGTCGCTGCCTCAACCTGCGGATGGCTGAGATGCGTGCCCGTTGCCACAACTGCGCGGGCTTCTCGGATGAAATCGGGATCAATATCATCGACGCTTAACGCCATATCCGCACAGTTTTCCCGATAGAAAATCAGGGGGAATTGTTCTTGATCCCGAATGCCCAATATCACAAGCGCGGTTAAACGGTCAGGATCGGTTTTTACGCCCCGTACATCGACCCCTTCGCGGATCAACTGTTCGCGCACAAAGCGACCCATGTGTTCATCACCCACACCCGTAATCAGCGCCGATTTCAAACCCAACCGCGCAGTGCCACAGGCTATATTGGTGGGGCTGCCACCAATATATTTGTCGAAACTGCGCATATCCTCAAGCCTGCCCCCGACCTGCGCCCCGTATAAATCAACAGAGGATCGGCCAATCGTGATCAAATCAAGAGGTTTGGTCATTCTCACTTTCCTTCAGGTCTCTTTATCCCGCGACGGGTTGGTATAATCACGGGCTTGCCATGTGGTCGGATCAGATCGTGTCCAATCGGACGGGCGCGCCCGTTTGCGATGATCGCGTGGCAGCCTCGGCCATTGTTAATGCGGCAACCCCATCGGCCAAGGTCACGGGCAACGCACCGCCCGTTTTCACAGCCGTCACAAAAGCCGCCCATTCCGCGGCATAGGCCGGCATGTAGCGTTCCAAAAAGAAATAGGTTGGTTTTGCACCTGTCACACCCTGTGCGTTCGATTTGACGACGGTGTTTTCCAACATATTTTGCGCCTGTAACAAACCCTGTGATCCCAACACTTCGACACGTTGATCATAGCCATACACAGCACGGCGCGAATTTTTAATGACTGCCACGCGACCATCAGCATAGGTCAACGTCACCACGGCCGTATCCACGTCGCCTGCTGCACCAATCTCGGGATCGACAATGGACGATCCGGCCGCAAAAACCGATACAGGCAAATCACCCATAATGAAATTCGCCATATCAAAATCGTGGATCATCATGTCGCGGTACAACCCGCCCGACACTTTGACATATGCGACCGGCGGAGGCGCAGGATCAAAAGAGGTGATCGACAACAATTCAGCCTTGCCAATTTCACCCGCATCAAGGGCAGCTTTGAGCGCGCCAAAGTTGGGGTCAAAGCGGCGGTTGAACCCGATCATCACCGGTTGGCCGGTTTTGGCAACAACCGCCTGACAGGCCCGCGCGCGCTCAAGGCTGAGATCCACAGGTTTTTCACACAACACAACCTTGCCTGCGGCCGTCGCAGCTTCCATGAATTCGGAATGGGTGTCGGTTGAGCTTGCAATCAATACTGCATTGATCGCAGGATCGGCCAAAATGTCTTGGGTTGATCGTGCAACAGATCCGAATTGCGCTGCCAATTTTTCGGCGTTTTC
>RGAJ01000244.1 GCA_009920225.1 Paracoccaceae bacterium | reverse complement strand
ATTTGGTCGCGCTATAGGGGGCGTCCCCAATTTGATTCAACAATCCGGCCGCAGAGGCGATGTTGATCATATATCCACTCCGCCGTTCAATCATGGCAGGCAACAACCGTTGCGCGGCCCACACATGGGCCATGACGTGGATGTCCCATGCTTTTTGCCACACCGCGTCTGGTGCGGATGCGGCATGGGTTGGATCGCCGCCGATGATACCCGCATTTGAAACAAAGATATCAATCGAGCCCAGATCACGTTCAACCGCATCAATCATCGCTGTGATGTCTGTCGCACGTGTCACGTCGCATTGAAGCGGCAGCGCGCCAATGTCTTGGGCCGTTTTCGATACCGCATCGATGTTTAGATCACAAATCGCAACCTTGGCGCCATGTGCAATCAACGCTTCGGCGATGGCGCGTCCGATCCCACGTGCGGCCCCTGTGACAACCGCGATTTTACCCGCGACGTGCATCAGATGACAAACTGCGACAGCAGATCGTCATTCGTGATGTCGGAATAGGTAAATCCAGCCTGTTCCAACCGCATGAAAAACCCGTCAAACTGTTCGGGGGATTTTGTTTCAATACCGATTAGGATCGACCCGAAATTTCGCGCGGATTTTTTGAGATATTCGAACCGCGTAATGTCGTCTTCGGGGCCCAAAAAGTTCAAGAATTCCTTTAGCGCACCAGGACGTTGGGGCATGCGAAGGATCAGGTATTTTTTCACACCCATAAAGCGCTGGGCGCGTTCTTTGACTTCGGGCAGGCGTTCGAAATCGAAATTCCCGCCTGAGGAAACACAGACAACCGTGCGCCCGCGGATCGCTTGGCCCAGATCTTTTAGGGCATCAACGGCCAAAGCGCCGGCGGGTTCCAATACTATGCCTTCGACGTTCAACATATCCAGCATGGTGGTGCAAATACGGTCTTCGGGAATGCGTAGCACATTGGCAAGGCCCACGCCTTTTAGCCGTGCAAAGGTCTTTGCCCCGATTTGGCCAACAGCGGCCCCATCGGCAAATGTATCAACCTTGTCCAATTTCACAGGCTTGCCTGCTATCAATGCCGCCCACAGACACGCGCCACCCAAAGGTTCAACCAATGAGAAATGACAAGCCGTATCGAAATAACTGATTACACCTGACGACAATCCGCCACCGCCCACGGGCAGGACGATGTGATCAGGTGCGCGGCCCAGTTGCTTTTCGATTTCAACAGCGACCGAGGCTTGCCCTTCGATCACGTCTTCATCATCAAAGGGGGATAGGAAATGCGCCCCTTCATCGCTGCAATAGGCCTGTGCCGCACGCAAACAATCGTCGAAATAGTCCCCGATCAGTCGAATTTCGATATTTTCGCCCCCGAAAATCTGGGTCTTTTGGATTTTCTGTTGCGGTGTTGTCACCGGCATAAAAATGACCCCATGCACGTCGAAATGACGACACATATAGGCCACGCCCTGCGCGTGATTGCCTGCGGATGCACAGACAAATTTGCGTTGTTCGGCGACCACCTTGCGCATCGCATTGAACGCGCCGCGCAGTTTATATGATCGAACGGGGCTTAGGTCTTCGCGCTTGAGCCAGATATCGGCATCATATTTCGCAGACAGGTGTTCATTGCGCTGCAATGGCGTGTCTTCGAACACGTCACGCATCGCGGATTCGGCAGCTTGGGCAAGTGATTTGAAATCGGTCATGCAAAATGTGTGGCGCAGGAAATTGATTGATGCAAGCGTATATCTGCATTCCACGAGATATACTTTTGCATACCGAAACTGATAAAATTGGGTTCAAAACGCAGGATTTTCTTGGCCTATCCTTGCCCCCGTACGCAAAAGACTGTATCGCGCTTGGCAACGCAAACTGGGGGATTCCGCATGTCCGCACCGAAAAAAGTTGTACTGGCCTATTCTGGTGGCCTTGATACATCCATCATCTTGAAATGGCTGCAAACCGAATACGGTTGCGAGGTCGTGACCTTTACCGCCGATTTGGGCCAAGGCGAAGAGCTTGAGCCAGCGCGCCAAAAGGCAGAAATGTTGGGCATTAAGCCCGAAAACATCTTTATCGAAGATGTGCGCGAAGAATTCGTGCGTGATTTCGTGTTCCCGATGTTCCGCGCTAATGCGGTGTACGAAGGACTGTATCTATTGGGTACGTCGATCGCGCGTCCGTTGATTTCCAAGCGCTTGGTTGAAATCGCGGCCGAAACAGGTGCAGATGCTGTTGCGCATGGTGCCACAGGCAAAGGGAACGATCAGGTTCGGTTTGAATTGTCGGCCTATGCGCTTGATCCAAACATCAAGGTGATTGCGCCTTGGCGTTTGTGGGATCTGACAAGCCGCACCAAATTGTTGCAATTTGCAGAACAAAACCAAATTCCAATCGCCAAAGACAAACGCGGCGAAGCCCCGTTTTCTGTCGATGCAAACCTATTGCATACCTCGTCTGAGGGTAAGGTTTTGGAAAACCCTGCCGAAGAGGCGCCAGATTACGTGTACCAGCGTACCGTCCACCCAGAAGACGCGCCAGACACACCAGAATTCATCGAAGTGACCTTTGAAAAGGGCGATGCCGTTGCGATCAACGGCGTTGCGATGTCCCCAGCGACACTTTTGACCGAATTGAATGAATACGGCCGCAAACACGGTATCGGTCGTTTGGATTTTGTGGAAAACCGCTTTGTCGGCATGAAATCGCGTGGGATTTATGAAACACCAGGCGGCGACATCCTGCTTGAGGCGCATCGTGGTATTGAACAAATCACCTTGGACAGTGGTGCAGGGCATCTAAAAGACAGCATCATGCCCCGCTACGCAGAGCTGATTTATAACGGCTTCTGGTTCAGCCCAGAACGTGAAATGCTGCAAGCCTTGATCGACAAAAGCCAAGAAAACGTCACAGGTACAGTGCGCTTGAAACTGTACAAAGGATCCGCACGTACTGTGGGTCGCTGGTCCGAGTATTCGCTTTATTCCGAAGCGCATGTGACATTCGAAGATGATGCCGGTGCCTATGACCAAAAAGACGCAGCAGGGTTTATTCAATTGAACGCACTGCGGTTGAAACTATTGGCTTCCCGCAAACGTCGGGTATCCTGAGATAGCCGACAGTTTTTGGCGGGTCGGGTAACCGAGCGCACGTAAATTACAGCTACGACACAGTGACCTGTCGTAGCTGTATTTGTTTCAAGGGATGACAATTTTCTTTCCCCACGGCGCAAACGCGGTACATTGGGGGCAGTAATAATTCAAAAACGGATCCAAGATTAGATGCATAATCCCGAAACACCGCTGTATGTTGTTGGTGATATCCACGGCCATCTGGACACATTGATTGACGCACTGGATTTGATCGCAGTTGACGGCGGACAGGATGCAAAGGTCGTTTTTGTTGGGGATTTGGTGGATCGTGGGCCCGACAGTCGCGGAGTGATTGAGTATCTGATCAATGGGATTGCCAATGGTCGGGATTGGACCGTGTTAAAGGGCAATCATGATCGCATGTTCGAATGGTTCATGGAAAGCCCCCCGCGTCATGACCCGCATTTGTTGGT
>RGAJ01000243.1 GCA_009920225.1 Paracoccaceae bacterium | reverse complement strand
GCCGCAAGCGTCCATTTATCAATTGTACGCCACCATTTCGGAAGAATGGGTTCGCCCCGTGATACGGGGATAGAACCATAGACCATCTCAGTCATGGGAAATTCGCCTTTGCTGCCTCTGACATGTCCCTTTTGGGATCGTTGAGAACACGCTACACGGATTTGCCCTTTCATGCCAGCAAAAATCATATAAACACCCTAAAAGACCCATTTTTTGCCGATAGGTATGATGCAGATAAACACGTTGATATTAGGCGCAGGTGCCGCAGGGATGATGTGCGCGGCGCAGCTGCGCGATGCGCTTGTGATTGATCATGCCAAAGCGGCGGGTGAAAAAATCCGCATCTCGGGCGGCGGTCGGTGCAATTTCACCAATTTGCATGCCTCGGCGCAAAACTATATTTCGAACAATCCGCATTTTGCGAAATCCGCCCTGTCGCGCTATACCAAGTGGGATTTTCTGGATTTGGTCAATCGCTACAACATCCCCTACTTCGAAAAAACGCTAGGCCAATTGTTCTGTGAAACATCTGCCAAAGATATCATCGCGATGCTGCACAGCGAAATCGATCGCATGGGATCAAAGGTCTGGACATCGACCGCGATCAAAGACATTCGCAAAACAGAAAGCGGATTTGCGGTGGATCTTGACCGCGATGGGCGACGGGTTCAGGTGACGTGCCAAAACCTTGTGGTGGCCACAGGTGGAAAATCGATCCCGAAAATGGGCGCGACGGGGGTTGCTTATGACATCGCGGATCAATTCGGGATAACGCTCACACCAACACGTGCCGCATTGGTGCCCTTTACCTTTTCAGATGGCAAGTTTTCCGAAATCTCGGGCCTTGCAACGCCCGTGCGCGCTGCGGCGGACGGGCCCGTCTTTGACGAAGCGATGTTGTTCACCCATCGCGGTCTGTCTGGCCCA
Source organism: Paracoccaceae bacterium (assembly GCA_009920225.1). GTDB lineage: Bacteria > Pseudomonadota > Alphaproteobacteria > Rhodobacterales > Rhodobacteraceae > CAJXSD01. The sequence goes on along the minus strand of RGAJ01000243.1, from coordinate 2,637 downwards.
GCGATGCTGCAAATCTCAAGCTATTGGCAAGAAGGGGACGAGATCGTCGTCAACCTTGATCCAACCGGAACGATATTAGAGCGTTTGCGCGAAAAGCGTCAAACCGCAGGGCGGCGCAACATTGCCACCGAATTGGGGGCGCTGTTGCCGGCGCGGTTGGTTGGATTTATCTCCAAGGATCTGCAGCTTGAGGGAAACTTGGCGGATTGGTCTAACAAACGCCTATCTGACATGGTTGCGCACTTGCGCGACTGGCGATTGCGCCCGTCGGGCACCGAAGGATACCGCACCGCCGAAGTCACCATAGGCGGGATCGAAACCAATGCCTTGTCGTCGAAAACGATGGAAACAAAATCGGTTCTGGGTCTCTATTTCATTGGTGAAGCGGTGGATGTCACGGGCTGGTTGGGCGGATATAATTTCCAATGGGCGTGGTCATCTGGCTGGGCAGCAGCACAGGCAATTGCAACCAAGGCCTAGAAAATCTAGGCCTAAATTTTTGCCACCTGATCGATGAAATCCTGTCCACGCTGTTCAAAATTATCATACTGATCAAAGCTTGCCGCAGCGGGGGCGAGCAACACCGTATCCCCCGAAACCGCGTCGGTCGCAGCCTGTTGAACGGCCGTCTCCATCGTGGTGCAAACGACTGTTTCACACGACAACTGAAGGGCAAATTGCGCCGCCTCGCGCCCGATGACATAGGCGCGTTTGACATTGGCTGCAGCGGGGGCACGCAGCGCGTCAAGCCCACCCTCTTTTTGCAAACCACCGCAAATCCAGCGGATATTTTCAAATGCTTCCAAAGCCTTGACCGCACTATCCACATTGGTGGCCTTGCTGTCGTTGACAAAATGCACGCCGTTCTTTTCTGCGATATGTTGCGAGCGATGCGCCAAACCGCCAAAGCTTGCCATCCCCTGTTCGATCACGCGCGGCGCCAATCCCAACGACCGCGTCACCGCATAAGCGGCACATGCGTTTTGATGGTTATGCGCCCCCGGCAACCCGCGCATGTCGCGTAGATCAATGGACGCCACCTGTTTGCCCTTGCGATATTCGGACAGGAACCCTTTTCTGGCAAAGACATTCCATCCGTTGCCGTCAATTTTTTGCGCCGAAGAAATGCGGATCACACGATCATCATGCGCACCTTGGGACAATTGGTTGGCCAAAAACAGGCCCTCTGTTTCGTCAATGCCAATAATGGCACGATCTGGCCCACCTTCTGCGAACAACCGCCGTTTGGCCGCGAAATACCCGCCCAATCCTGCATGGCGATCCAAATGATCTGGCGAAATATTGGTTAAAACGGCAATATCGGGTGTGAGCGCGCGGGCCAATTCGGTTTGATAACTCGACAGCTCCAACACGACAACTTCGCCATCAATGGCAGGCTCGATGTCAAAGACACCGCGCCCGATGTTGCCGGCCAATTGCGTCGGTCGGTTTGCCGATTGCAAAATGTGATGGATCAACGCCGAAGTCGTGGATTTCCCATTGGATCCCGTCACAGTCACGACCTTGGGGACGGTATCAAAATCTTGCCAATCTTGGTCCGAAAAACAGCGAAAGAACAGACCAATGTCATTGTCAACAGGAACACCCGCACGCAATGCGGCATGTATGATGGGGTTCGGTGTTGGATACAGATGCGGGATCCCCGGGCTAACGATCAGGCAATCGGCTTCGTTCCATTGGGCGCGGGTCAAATCATGCATCGGGATCCCCTGTGCGCTGGCACGATCGCGTGCTTCGGCCATGTCATCCCATGCCCAGACCTGCGCACCGCCCTGTTGCAGGGCGCGGGCCGCCGAAATACCGGACCGCCCCAACCCCAAGACTGCATATGTTTGTCCACTGACCCCTTGCGCAGTAATCATGATCACCCTCTTTCACGTTCACCGCAGTTTTCCTGCCAAAGCGCGAAATGTGCAAGGGGCGTGAACAAATAAATTAGATCATCAATTCGGCTTCGGTCGTATTGGCATAGCCGTTTGTGTGATCAATCGGTCCAATCCATGTGTCATCCTCTTGGCGTTGCAAGGACAGGCCTTCCAAAGTGTCGCCAAATTCTTGCACCCCAATATCGGTCGAAAGCATCCCCGCCGCTGCCCCATCTTGGGCGACAAACGTGCCCTCAATGCTGAGGAATTCCAAAACCTGAGTACCCTCAATCAAGGCAAAGCCGTCTGGGCTCCCGTTTTGGATCCCGTTCATTTCTGAGTTCCAAACATAATAATCATAACTCGCGTCTGACGAGGCCAGTTCAAATCCAAACGGCCCCTCGGTGATGATGCGATACATGTTTTGGAGTCCTTCTTTGCCGTTGTACAACACCAACGACAGGTCCGAGACGTCATATCCGTTTTGAACCCGAATTTCGACAAATTCGCCGTCATCCATTCTCAAGTCATCGTAATGAATTTCATTAATCTGTGGCAGGGATTGGATTTCGGTGCTGTCATTCACCACAATTTCAACCGTGGCCGTGGATGTCGCGCCATAAAAATCCGTGGCTTGCAGGGTTACGTGATACACATTGTCACAATCTTGATCTGTGGGCGCTTCGAAATCTGGCGCATCCTGGAACGACAGCGTTTTGCGATTTGCGTCATAGGTAAAAAGCGCCCCATC
>RGAJ01000242.1 GCA_009920225.1 Paracoccaceae bacterium | reverse complement strand
CCGGCAGCCGCGGGCAAGGGCACCTTGGCGCGTGCGTTGGCGGCGCATTTCGGGTTTGCCTATCTCGACTCAGGGCTTTTGTACCGAGCAGTGGGCGCAAAGGTCAAAGAGGGACAAGACCCAGTTCATGCCGCCAAAACATTACAGCCCAGCGATCTAGCGCGGGATGACCTCCGCGGGGTTGAGGCCGCACAATTTGCGTCACAAGTCGCCACAATTGCGGATGTGCGCACCGCGTTGTTAGAATTTCAACGCCAATTTGCGGCCCAAGAGGGCGGCGCAGTCTTGGATGGCCGCGATATCGGAACGGTGATCTGTCCGAACGCACATATCAAGCTCTTCGTTACCGCATCCCCAGACGTACGTGCACGACGTCGATGGGCGGAATTGGGCGAGGCTCAACCGTTTGATGACATTCTCGCGGCCGTGAAGGACCGTGATGAACGGGATATGAACCGCGCCGACGCGCCGCTTCGACCTGCACAAGACGCACATCTGTTGGACACATCCGACATGGCGATTGACGAGGTCTTGCAACACGCCATCGCCCTTGTCAAAAACGCGCAATAGCCTTTCATCTTTGCATAAATACTCAAATTCCAACGTCTCAACGGGGTGAGACAGGCAGAAATGGGGAAAGCGCTTGCATTATCGGTCGATACACAGTAAGGCAGCGCGGTCTGAGGGGCAAATGTCTCAGCATGGAAACGAGCAGGGTCGCAATCTGTCGGCCCTTTTCATATTGAGAAATCCGCAGACCAAACTAACCCAAGACCGGTGGAGACAACCACCCGGCCAGTATAAATGCAAGTAAAGGATAAAAGGCCACATGGCTCATAATGCATCTATGGCAGAATTCGAAGCGCTGCTGAATGAAAGCTTCGAAATGGACACCCCAGAAGAGGGTTCCGTAGTTAAAGGTAAAGTCATCGCGATTGAAGCGGGACAAGCCATCATCGACGTAGGCTACAAAATGGAAGGCCGCGTTGATTTGAAAGAATTCGCAAATCCAGGCGAAGCCCCCCAAGTAGCAGTTGGCGACGAAGTCGAAGTATTCCTTCGCGCGGCTGAAAATGCAAAAGGCGAAGCGGTTATTTCTCGTGAAATGGCGCGTCGTGAAGAAGCATGGGATCGTCTCGAAAAAGCATATGCTGAAGAAGCCCGCGTTGACGGCGCAATCTTTGGTCGTGTTAAAGGTGGTTTCACTGTTGATCTCGGTGGCGCGGTTGCGTTTTTGCCAGGGTCCCAAGTTGACGTACGTCCAGTCCGTGACGCTGGTCCTTTGATGAACATGAAACAACCGTTCCAAATCCTGAAAATGGACCGTCGCCGTGGCAACATCGTTGTCTCACGTCGCGCAATTTTGGAAGAGTCACGCGCAGAACAACGCGCAGAAGTTATCGGCAACCTGACCGAAGGCATGGACGTAGAAGGTGTTGTGAAAAACATCACAGAATACGGTGCATTCGTTGATCTGGGCGGCGTTGACGGTCTGTTGCACGTCACTGACATGGCATGGCGTCGTGTAAACCACCCATCCGAGATCCTCACAATTGGCGAATCCGTCAAGGTTCAAGTGATCAAGATCAACAAAGACACTCATCGTATTTCCTTGGGCATGAAGCAATTGCAAGAAGACCCATGGGAAATCGTTGCTGCGAAATACCCACTGGAATCAGTGCACCGCGGCATTGTCACCAACATCACTGATTACGGCGCATTCGTTGAGCTAGAAGCAGGTGTTGAAGGTCTGGTTCACGTGTCAGAAATGTCATGGACCAAGAAAAACGTACACCCAGGTAAAATCGTTTCCACAAGCCAAGAAGTTGACGTCATGGTTTTGGAAATCGACGGTTCAAAACGTCGCGTGTCTTTGGGTCTGAAACAGTGCCAACGCAACCCATGGGAAGTGTTCTCTGAAACGCACCCAGAAGGTACAGAAGTTGAAGGCGAAGTTAAGAACATCACCGAATTCGGTCTGTTCATTGGCTTGGCAGGCGAGATCGACGGCATGGTTCACCTGTCTGACATCAGCTGGGACGAACGTGGCGAAGACGCGATCCAAAACTTCCGCAAGGGCGACGTTGTCAAAGCGGTTGTATCCGAAGTTGACGTTGAAAAAGAACGCATCAGCCTTTCGATCAAAGCATTGGGTGGCGACAAATTCGCAGAAGCAACTGGCGGCGTGAAACGCGGTTCCGTTGTAACTGTAGAAGTCACAGCCATCGAAGATGGTGGCATCGAAGTCGAATACGAAGGCATGAAATCATTCATCCGTCGTTCTGACCTGTCCCGTGATCGCGCAGATCAACGCCCAGAGCGTTTCTCGGTTGGTGACAAAGTCGACGTTCGCGTCACAAACATCGACAGCAAGACACGCAAATTGGGCGTATCGATCAAAGCACGTGAAATCGCAGAAGAAAAAGAAGCCGTCGAACAATACGGTTCCTCAGATTCTGGCGCGTCCTTGGGCGATATCCTTGGCGCGGCGCTGAAAGGCGACGACAAATAATTTAGCAATTTGCTAAGTGATCGGGCCCCTGTACCAAATGGTGCAGGGGCCTTTTCGATTCGTACCACACGGCATAAAAAGCCGATATTTTAATCCTAGAGATGCAAAAACTGATTGATTTTCACATTTTTTTCGTCGCGAGAGCCCCGAAATCAACAAATCTTTGCCAATTCACGGCGGTCAGTCAGAACAAAGTGTTTTCCTTGAGCCACAAGTTTCCTATAGTCGGGTCAGAGATTTTCGCAGGAGCTACCGAAAAATGATCCGTTCCGAACTGATTCAAAAGATTGCCGACGATAACCCCCATTTGTTTCAACGCGATGTCGAGCGTATTGTTGCAACAGTCTTTGACGAAATCACGGATGCCTTGGCAAATGGCGATCGGGTTGAGCTTCGCGGTTTTGGTGCGTTCTCGGTAAAACGCCGCGATGCGCGTGTCGGACGTAACCCGCGCACGGGCGAAGCGGTGTCCGTGGATTCAAAAGCTGTTCCATTTTTCAAGACAGGCAAATTGCTTCGTGATCGTCTAAACGGACGGGCATAATCATGCGCTATATTCGTTATGCCTTTATGGCCGCTTTGGCCATTATGTTGGTGACTGTTGCAGTTGCCAACCGGACAATGACCGAATTAAACCTGTTGCCAGCAGAATTGGAGAATTTGATTGGCTTTAATCTTGGAATTGTGACGCCCGTTTTTGCGGTGTTTTTCGTGGGCACCATTTTTGGTGTGTTGGTCGGTTTTGTCTGGGAATGGTTGCGTGAATACAAGCATCGCGCCGAAGTGACCCGTAAATCCCGCGAATTGCGTCGAGCAGAGCGTGAGATTTCCAAGCTCAAGGCAGACAAGTACAAAGACAAGGACGATGTTCTTGCGCTTTTGGACGAACCGACAGCCTAGGACATGACACAAAATATTCGGATCAAGATCTGCGGCTTGATATCAGAGCAAGCCGTTCATGATGTGTCCTCTGCGGGCGCGCATTACATTGGTTTGAATTTTTTTCAAAAATCACCGCGCTATGTGTCGACAGAGCTTGCACGCGATTTGGCGCTTGCCACACCGATCGGAGTGGCCAAGGTTGGTC
>RGAJ01000241.1 GCA_009920225.1 Paracoccaceae bacterium | reverse complement strand
TCTTTTGCAGGACCATCAAACACATCGCGGATAATCGCGCCTGCGGGGCTATCCATGCCCAAGGCTTGCGCCATGTCTTCGGTCACGTCACCGATGTTCACGCCCAACCAACCGCGGCGCACTTCACCGAATTCTTTCAGCTGCTTGACCACGGGATCGACCACATTCGCAGCCATCGAAAACCCGATGCCGATGGATCCGCCAGAGGGGGACAGGATCGCCGTGTTCACGCCAATCACGTCACCATCCATGTTGAACAACGGACCGCCCGAGTTGCCACGGTTGATCGCCGCATCAGTTTGAATGAAATCGTCATATGCGCCGGACAGTTCGCGGTTGCGCGCAGAAATGATCCCTGCAGACACCGAAAACCCTTGGCCCAACGGGTTGCCAACCGCCATCACCCAATCGCCGACACGCGCAGTGTCGCTGTTGCCAAAGTCAACAAACGGCAGTGCTGCTTTGGCCTCGACCTTAAGCAGGGCAATATCGACGTTTTTGTCACGCCCAATCAGTTTTGCAGGCAATTCAGACCCGTCGCGGAATTCGACCATGATTTCATCAGCGCCATCAATCACGTGATTGTTCGTGACAATATACCCGTCTTCGGAAATCACGAACCCTGACCCCAATGCCGTTGCATTGCGCGGACCGCCCTGACGGTTGCCAAAATCGCGAAATAAATCTTCAAAAGGGCTGCCTTCTGGCACGACACCTTGTGGCCCGATTTGCGTGGCGACCTTGGTCATTGTGGTGATGTTCACCACCGATGGACCGACCTCTTCGACCAAATCGGCAAAGCTTTCAGGCGCGCCGCGCGCCGCCGCGGTGATGACCTGCATCACCAACATTGCCGCCACCAAAAACCCAAAGCCAAATACGCGCGCACCGGATGGTGCCGCAGCAATGGCAACAGTTTTTGATGACATTGATTTGTGTTTCAGTGACGTCAATGACATTTCGTAAACTCCTAAATCACTGCAAGCATGTCTGTATGCTTGATCTCAATGTAACTGTTCTTTTGTGTATCTCAAGAGATTGAAACAAAAGGTAATGGATTTGTGAAACACTGTAATTTTATGTGAAGACTTTGACCAACCACAACAAAAGGGCACCGATCAGCGCCGTCATGGCCCCAAACAGGCGGCGTGACGGGATCGGAAATGTCGACAAATACGACAACAGCTGTTCAATAGCCCGAGGGGCCAGCACATAGGCCAGCCCCTCGATAATCAGGAATAATCCAATTCCCCAAATCACTTCAGGCATTAATTTTTGCCCGAATCCGATTTCAGATAATTAAAGAATTCAGAATCTGGTGACATGACCATGGTTGAATTCTTTCCTTGCAACGCTGTGCGATAGGCGGTCAAAGACCGATAGAATTCAAAGAATTCCGGGTCCGCACCGTACGCGGTTGCAAAAATTCCGTTGCGCTCTGCATCCGCTTGACCGCGAATGATTTCGCTTTCGCGGCGCGCTTCGGACACGATTTCAACTTGGGTACGATCCGCCAACGCGCGGACACGTTGTGCCGCTTCGTTACCGCGGGCAATTTCATCCGCCGCTTCGCGTTCACGCTCTGCCCGCATCCGTGCAAAGGTTGCTTCGAGGTTGGCCTGAGGCAAATCAGTGCGGATCAAACGCACATCAACCACTTCGATCCCGATTGGAAGCGCCTTTTGAATAGCGCCATTTCGGATACGCTGCATCAACGCCGCGCGGTCCGCGCTTAGGATATCGTTGGTTGTCACGGAACCTAACACCTGACGCAATTCGTTGCGCAAAATACCGTCTAGACGGCTTTCGGCTGCAAGCGTTCCGCCTGTACCAACCGCTTCGCGGAATTGGTTCAAATCAGTAATGCGATAGCGCACAAAAGCGTCGACAACCAAACGACGATCATCCAATGGCGTGATTTCAAGAGGATCAATATCGCGGCTTAGGATGCGGTCATCATAGAACACAACCTCTTGAATAAACGGGATTTTGAACGCAAGACCTGGGTCTTCTTTGACTGCGGCGACACGGCCGAATTGCAAAACCAACGCTTTGTTACGTTCGTCAACGATAAAGATTGAGGACATCCCCAAAAATGCGATCACCGCTATTAACGGCAGAAAAATCTGAGCTTTCCGCATTATTTTGTCTCCCGCTGCAATTGGTTGAGAGGTAGATAAGGCACAACGCCTTGTCCGCCGGATTGTTCATCGATGATGACTTTTTCCAAGCCACCCAAGACCTCTTCCATCGTTTCGATATAAAGACGTTTGCGGGTCACTTCGGGCGCTTTGTTGTATTCTTCCAAAATTGCCGAGAACCGGCTTGCTTCACCCGTTGCACCGTTCACAACCTGTGCACGATAGGCCTCGGCCTCTTCCATAACCTGCGCAGCTTCACCGCGCGCTTGGGCTGTGACACGGTTTGCATATGCATCCGCTTGTTTTTCCAAACGGTCACGTTCTTGTTCAGCTGCCTGAACTTCGCGGAAGGCATCAATCACTTGTGACGGAGGATCAGCGCGGTCAAAGTTGACACGCACGATATTCACGCCGCTTTCGTAACTGTTCAGTGTGCTTTGGATCAGCTCTTGCAAGCGGGATTCAATCGACGCGCGGTCACGGTTTAGGATCGGCGCCAAATCCGATTGCGCGATAATTTCACGCATCGCTGATTCAGACACCGCCCGAATGGTTGGACGTGGATCACGCAGGTTAAACAGGTATTGCGCCGGATCGGTGATGTTCCAAACAACTTCGAAATCGATATCAACAATATTTTCGTCGCCCGTCAGCATCAAACCTTCTTCTGACCCACGACCACCCATGCCGATTTGTTCGTTTTGTTCGCGCGTCACAGGCAAAACCTCACGCGTGACAAATGGCCAAGGGGCAAAGTTCAAACCCGGGTTTCCGATCGCGCTGAATTCACCAAGGAAAAGTTCGACCGATTTTTCTTCGGGTTTGACGGTGTAAACACTGGAAAACACCCACAGCGCAGCCGCAGCCAATAGACCCAAGCCAATCGGGCCTCGGCCCAAACCACCGCCTTGTGATCCGCCATTGCCGCCAGATCCGCCGCCGCCCATCAGGACGCGAAATTGATCTTGGCCCTTGCGCAACAAATCTTCGACTTCGGGGGGCATCTGCCCCTGTGGACGGTTCGGTCTATTGCGATCATTAGATCCAGAGTTATCAGAGCCATTTTGCCCGTTCCCCCCAGATCCGCCACCCCATGGGCCGCCGTTATTTCCTGTCATTCGGTTTCCCTTTGTTTTTATCTGTGCTGTAGCCCCATATAACTGGGTACTCATGCTGAATAATCAAGTGCTTCTGGTCGGATTTCGAAGCGTTACCAATTCTTCGGACATTGTCGGATGAACCGCAACCGTTCGATCAAAATCTTGCTTGGTTGCGCCCATTTTAATTGCAATTCCCACCAATTGGATCATTTCGCCTGCCGCATCACCAACGATGTGACAGCCCAAAACTTTTTGCGTTGTCTGACAGACAACAAGTTTCATGAACACTTTTTCGCTGCCCCCCGCAAAGGCGTGGCGCATAGGTTTAAATGAGGTGGTATAGACATCAATCGGCCCC
>RGAJ01000025.1 GCA_009920225.1 Paracoccaceae bacterium | reverse complement strand
TAGCGCTGTTGCGAACGGTTGGGCGGTTCCCACCGCAACCGATATCGCGTTTAGCTATTTGGTTGGCCGCATGGTCTTTGGCGCAGGCCACCCTGCGGTGCGTTTTCTGTTGCTTTTGGCGATTGCTGACGACGCGGGCGGCTTGATCATTCTTGCCATCTTCTATCCATCGGGTGAATTGGCCCCAGAATGGTTGCTTGTGTCTTTTGCCTCCGCAATAGCGGTCTATATGCTGTTCAACTGGTTGCCACGCCGTCTGGATCGCGGAAATCAATTGCGCCCAGCTTCGTCTTGGGTACGTAAAACCTTGAACTTTTGGCCCTATGCCTTGGCGGGCGCCATCAGCTGGTACGCGTTCATGCGCTCTGGTCTGCACCCTGCCTTGGGTCTGTTGCCAGTGGTCGCAACCATTCCCCACGCAGATCGTGCATTTGGCATCTTCAACGAAGCCGAAGAACACCTGCATGACCTGTTGAACACCATTGAGCACGCATTGAAACACCCCGTCGAAGTCGTTCTGTTCTTCTTTGGTTTGTTGAATGCAGGTGTTGAATTTTCGGCAATGGGCGACGCGACATGGTTGGTGTTGGCGGGTCTGTTGATCGGGAAACCAGTTGGCATCTTTATCTTTGGATGGATCGCTGCGGTTCCGTTGAAACTTGGGCTGCCCCAAGGCATGCGGCTTGTCGATCTCATCGTAATTGGGTTTGTGGCGGCGATTGGCTTTACCGTTGCCCTGTTCGTGGCGGCCGTCGCGTTTGATGCAGGTCCGGTGCAAGACGCAGCCAAAATGGGGGCATTGTTCAGCTTTGGCGCGGCAGTTGTGTCGATCATCGCTGGCAAAGTGACCAAGGTTCAAAAACAAGAACTCTGATCCAATCCCATATGAGTCTTTTAAAAAGCCCGTCCTTTTGGTCGGGCTTTTTCATTAAATTTTAATAAAAATCCATTTTTCTAATTGGCATGACACAGCCGCCAAAAATAGAACAGATGAACCTATTCACCGAAGCCGCACAAACTTTCGTCCCGCAAAGTGGGGTTTTGCCGTCCTATATCAAGGATCATCGCAAACGCTTGCGCGATCGCTTCTTAAACGGCGGGGCCGATGCAATGCCCGATTACGAACTGCTTGAACTGGTTTTATTTCGCGCGATCCCTCGGCGCGATGTGAAGCCTTTAGCGCGACAATTGTTGGATCATTTTGGCGATTTTAACCGTGTCCTATCTGCGCCGCATGAACAGCTTTCGTCACTCTCGGGCGTTGGCGACGCGGTGATCCTTGAGCTTAAGATCATCGAAGCCGCAGCCCATCGATTGTCGCGCGCCCGTGTGATGGACCGCCCCGTCCTATCCAGTTGGCAGGCGCTTTTGGATTATTGTCAGGCCGCAATGGCGCATTTGCCCATCGAACAATTTCGCGTATTGTTTTTGGACCGCAAAAACATCCTGATTGCGGACGAACAACAGGCAAAGGGAACCGTTGATCACGTTCCTGTTTATCCACGCGAAATTGTGAAACGTGCGCTGCAACTCAATGCATCCGCGCTTATTTTGGTGCATAATCATCCCTCTGGCGATCCAACGCCATCGCGCCAAGATATTGACATGACGCAACAGATTGTAACCGCGGCAAGTGCACTTGGGCTCAGCGTGCATAATCATTTGGTAATCGGCAAATCGCGCGAAGTCAGCTTTCGCGCCGAAGGATTATTGTGAGGCGCGTGCCCAGATTTCGACCCTGCGATTGATTTGCTTTCCAATATCAGTGGTTTCACAAGCCATCGGTAAAACAGGACCATACCCCATCGATTTCATCGCCGCGATATCGATGTCGGTACCATCTAACCCTGCAAGAACCGATTGCAATACCGTCGCAGCCCGATTTTGCGATAATGCAAGGTTGGCGGTATAATCCCCTTCTTGGTCGCTGAAACCGACGAAATACAACGTGCGGCCCTTGAAGCGACCAGATTTGATCAGTCCCTTCAAACGTTCAATTTGGGATTTTGACTGCTCGTCCAAATCCGCGCCGCCTGCATCAAACCGAAACGTCATGGTCAGACGATAGGCATTTTGCAGGTCTTTCAACATGGCTTGCACATGCTCAAACGATCCAGCATCGGCCGTTGCCACTGCATATGCGATGCGATCCCCTTGTGCGGCGATTGGGATTTCTTCCAACATTTGATCCACAAAACCGGCGCGTTGGATCACCATCTGCGCCGCGGGTGATGCCAGATATTCCAAAAACTCGGACACCTGCGGGCCGTGATGAAAGGGGGCCAAATGCGCATATATCGGAACTGTAAGCGGGTAATCACCCGCTTTGATGGTTCTACGGCTCATCTGTGGCATCGCCCCACAGGATCCAGTGACATCCAAAACCTGCAACCCCCCCAAATCCGAAAATGGGACAACCCCCAATTTCAACGAATCTGCATATAGGTCATTGCTAATGTCCGTTGAAATCTGTTCGGTCAAAATGCGATACCCGTTTGACACTAAATAGGCGCTTGTTTTGGGGTGTAACACCGTGTTTGGATCGGTCTCTTGGATTGACTGAAGCACGTTTTCCAATGGCACGGATTTCATGATGTTTGGCGGCGCCACAACGGGTAACATGGCATCCAGTGCAAGCGCAAAAGACCGCGCTTGGCCCAATCCCGCCGGATTTTGTGTTTCAACCTTGGCTTTTTCATCCGCATTTAATGCCCGAAACCCAATCATCATATCAGCCTGAGCATCGGCAAGCGGATCAAACCCCGTGTCGTCGTCACGCGTATCCAACATAAAGATCAGCGCACGATCAGGATCAGCCTTGGTGCGCAAGGTCATCACACGCACGGCCCCGTCATTGGTTTGCGTGATATCGCGTGCACGGCGCAACGCAAAGTTTTCGATCAACGCCGGCAACAAGACATCTGCAACACTCTTGGGCGCGATAATGCGAAATGTTTCCGATTTTTGCATGGTGTTTGGGCAGGCATCACCGGTGCAGACCAATTTGGTGCTATCCAAAACAACAGCACCGTATTCGCTATTGATCGATAAATTGCGACCATCGAAATCCAAGATTTCGCCCTGCAATACCAACTGCCCCGATTCCGAGGTCAAGGTGACGGTTTTATTTTCTGCGTGCCCGACGCTCGCCCACACGACAAGCGCCGAAAATACACACCATTTTAAAACCGCCATCCATGTCTCCCCGCATCAATTGCGGGCGACTTTGGCGGTTTGATAGAGATTTTTCAATACAAGATTTTTCGTGCCATCTGAACACACAACGGGGGTATTGTGATAGTCGCGAATTTTCACCGATCTGTCCGCATCGAATTGCATATACTGGAAATCAATCATGTGATGACACTCGGGACCGTTAGGCACAGAGGATATAACAAGGTTGGGAATGCCGGTGTCATTGGCAAAGCTTTGTACGACCGCATTGTATCCCCCTGCGCGCCCCAACTGAAACACCTGCGTCGCCTGTGCTGGCGGATTTGTGTCTAGGGAAAGATCGAAATCCCCCTTCCATTGCAAAACGCTTCGGGTAAATCGCGACGCATCGGCCACGTGTTCAATCACGAATTTCGGTGATGCGTTGGGAAAATCAACAATGATAATCGCTTTTTCTGTCAACGCGGGAACGGTGACATGCGCAAAGCCGGTGCTGTCGATCACATCGGAAAACATCATCCCGTTGTGATGAACCACGAATTCAGATCCGACATCACACGACGCGGTAATTTCAAGATCAATCACCGCACCTTCGCCAACTGATGACGTAACCGAGGGACGACAGACATCACCCGATACAATCGGCGGCTCATCAAAAGAGGGGGCAAGAAGACGCATTTGAGGATCATCACTGATACCAAGATTTTCGCGCGTCGCCGCGGCAAACGCGACATTTGACAAAATGATTGTGCCCCCGTCCAGGACGACAGTATTTCCTGTCTCAATTCGCGACTTCGCAAAATGATTGGAATAGGTTTGCATCCCAAATCCCGTTGCAAACGAGATTGCAATCGACATTGATATCAAACTTGGCCACGAAAAGAGTCCCCGCACTATTGCCTCCTATTCCTTGTTCATTCTCAAAATGATCGGAAAACTGGGCGAACTTAAGGCAAGGGTTGGAATTAAATGTGGTGTTAGTTGGGCGCGTGGACCGACAAAAAAACCCGACAGGTCACTGTCGGGTTTTGATACGTTATGCCAATCGACCGTGACAATGTTTGAACTTGTCACCGGATCCACAGGGGCAAGGTTCGTTTCGCCCTGTGTTTTCCCACCCGTCAGGCAAGTCTTCAACAGGCGCGATGCCCTGTTCTTTGGTTGCGGGCTGGGGCTGTGACGCGGCCTGAGCGGCGGCTTGTTGGGCAAGCATCTGCTGCATCATGGCTTGGCGCTCTTCGTCGGTCATGGGGCGAATTTGGGCCATTTGCTTGGTCACATCGCCGCGCAAGCCATCCAACAGGTTTTCAAACAGTTGGAAGGCTTCGTTTTTGTATTCGTTCAATGGATCACGCTGTGCATATCCACGGAACCCAACGACGCTGCGCAAATGTTCCAAAGTCAAAAGATGTTCACGCCATTTTGTATCAATGGTTTGCAACAACACTTGGCGTTCGATCTGCGGCATGGTTTCGGGGCCAAACGCCGCAGCTTTGTCCGCCATCATTTTATCGGCGGCCACTTCGATCCGCTCACGCATGACATCGTCATCAACGCCCTCTTCGGCAGCCCATGCAATGATGGGCAGATCCAAATTCAATTGCTCGATCACCGCAGCATACAGACCCTGCGTATCCCATTGATCCGCATAGGATTTGGGCGGCATATAGGTGTCAATCAGATCATCAATCACCTCATTGCGCATGTCGGTGATAATTTCGGTCAGATCTGTGGTTTCCATGATTTCACGACGCTGACCAAAAATTGCCTTGCGTTGATCGTTCATCACGTCGTCGAATTTCAACAACTGTTTCCGAATGTCAAAGTTGCGGCCTTCGACCTTGGCTTGGGCGCGTTCGAGCGATTTATTAACCCACGGGTGAACGATGGCTTCGCCTTCTTTCATACCCAAGGTAGACAGGATTTTATCCAAACGTTCTGACCCGAAAATACGCATCAAATCATCTTCAAGCGACAAAAAGAATGATGATCGCCCAGGATCACCCTGACGCCCCGACCGACCGCGCAGCTGGTTGTCAATCCGGCGGCTTTCGTGACGTTCGGTTGCCAGAACAAACAAACCACCTGCGGCTTTGACCGCGTCTTCATCAGCTTTGTGCGCCTGTTCGATATGGGCGCGAATTTCATCAGGATTTGCGTCAGGATTTGCCGCAAGCGCTTCCATCACCTTGAATTCAACGTTGCCGCCCAATTTAATGTCTGTCCCGCGACCCGCCATGTTGGTGGCAATCGTGATTGCGTTCAACTTGCCCGCATCGGCGACGATCTGCGCCTCTTGTTCATGTTGGCGCGCGTTCAGGACGTTGTGTTTTAAACCCGCTTTGGTCAAAAGTGCGCTGATCTGTTCTGATTTATCGATCGATGTCGTACCAACCAAAATTGGCTGACCTTTTGCGTGGGCGTCTTTGATGTGTTCAACGATGGCCGCGTATTTTTCACCTTCGGTGCGATAAACTGCGTCATCCTCATCAATCCGCGCGATGGGCCGGTTTGTGGGCACTTCGACAACGCCAAGCTTGTAGATTTCCATGAACTCTTCGGCTTCGGTCGATGCGGTACCCGTCATGCCGCCCAATTTATCATACAAGCGGAAATAGTTCTGGAACGTCACGCTGGCCAAGGTGACGTTTTCGGCTTGAATGTTACAGCCTTCTTTGGCTTCGATCGCTTGGTGCAAACCTTCGGACAAACGGCGTCCCGCCATCATGCGGCCTGTAAATTCATCGATCAGAACGATCTGACCGTCGCGCACGATATATTCTTTATCACGGAAAAACAGTTTGTGTGCGCGCAAGGCTTGGTTCACATGGTGAACGATTGTTGTGCTTTCTGGATCATAAAGCGACTGACCCTCTGGCAAAATGCCATGTGTATGCAGCGTCTGTTCCAAAAATTCGTTGCCCTCGTCGGTATAGGTCACCTGACGGGATTTTTCATCAATGCTGTAATGTTCTTCGGTTAACAGCGGGATCAATTCATTGATCTTTACATACAGCTCTGAGCGATCTTGCGACGGACCAGAAATGATCAAGGGTGTACGCGCTTCGTCGATCAAAATACTGTCAACTTCGTCCACAATGGCAAAGTTATGATATTTTTGATGCATGTCATTGATATTGCCGCGCATGTTGTCGCGCAAATAATCAAAGCCCAATTCATTGTTGGTGGCATAGGTCACATCACAAGCATAGGCTGCGTGTTTTTCGGCTTCGGGCTGTTGGGGGTAAACCACACCCGTGGTCATGCCCAGCGCAGTGAAGACGTTCGACATCCAATCCGCGTCACGGCGGGCAAGATAATCGTTGACAGTGACCACATGCACGCCCTTGCCATTGAGCGCGTTCAAATAGGCAGGAAAGGTTGCAACAAGTGTTTTACCTTCACCCGTTTTCATTTCGGCGATGTTTCCTTGGTGAAGGAAAATGCCGCCCATAAGCTGTACGTCAAAGGCACGCAGACCCAAGGCACGCTTTGCCGCTTCGCGACAGTTTGCAAACACTTCGGGCAGAAGGCTGTCCAAGCTTTCGCCATTGGCGTGACGCTCTTTGAATTCTGCGGTTTTCGCGATAATATCGCTGTCTGACAATGCTTCAAATTCGGGCTCAAGCGCGTTGATCTTGTCGATCAGGGGCCGAACGGTTTTTATTTTGCGGTCGTTGGTTGTCCCAAAGACTTTCTTGGCGAGTTTTCCAAACCCCAGCATGGTGATCCCTTTTTATCATGCAACAAAGAGCTGCTTGGCCTTGTCTGCTATGCTATCAGCCAATAGGTAGTGATTGCAGTTCTTTACAAATTCACCTAGCGATGTAAGGGGCTGTGACCATAGTGTCAACGCTATCAGGCCTGAGCAGTCAGTATATAAAGGAGTTTCAGATGACTTTTTGGAAAAAAACCGCAAGTATTTTGGCAATCACGGCCATGATGTCCTCATCAAGCTTTGCACAAGAGGCAACAACCGCGGAAACCGTTGTCGCCACAATCAACGGGACCGATATCACTGTGGGTCATCTGATCTTGGCATATGACACCTTGCCCGAAAATTATAAAAGCATTTCAACCGAACAATTGTTCGAAGGTCTGTTGGAACAAATGATCCAACAAACTCTCTTGTCCCAAACGGCGCAAAACCCCGATGCGCCTGCTGTGCGGTATGCCCTTGAAAATGAAAAACGCTTGTTGCTTGCGGGCATGGCCGTTGGCGATGTCGCCACGGCGGCAGTGACCGAGGACACCGTGCGCGCACGCTACGCCGAAACTTATGGTGCGGATGGTGCCGATTTGGGTGTCGAATATAGCGCAGCGCATATTCTTTTGGAAACCGAAGACGCGGCAAAAGATATGATTGACCGCCTTTCAAAAGGTGCGGATTTCACTGAATTGGCCAAGGCACATTCCACTGGTCCCTCAGGTCCGAACGGTGGTGAATTGGGATGGTTTGGCGAAGGTATGATGGTCGCCGAATTTGAAAACGCCGTCAAAGCGATGAAGGTCGGCGCTGTGTCCGCCCCCGTGCAAACGCAATTTGGTTGGCATGTGATCAAGCTAAATGATACACGCCCCGTCAAAGCACCAGAGTTTGAGTCGGTCCAAGCAGAGCTGGCCGCAGACATGCAACGCGAAGTGGTCGAAAACCGTATCGCGGAATTGCAAAAAAGCGCCACGATCACCAAAGTGGATTTGACAAAAATCGACAGCGCTGTGATCAAAGACGTATCCCTGTTGGAGCAATAAATGGCCGCCATAACCAAAGTATCCCCGCTTGCACCCGAAAAATTTCCTGATCTTCCCGTCATAAACGGTGTGCGCTTTGCAACCGCCCAAGCTGGCGTGAAATACAAAGGCCGCACAGACGTCATGTTGGCTGTGGCCGATACAGGCAGCACAATCGCAGGCGTTTTCACACGATCCGCCACACGATCAGCGCCGGTTTTGGATTGTCAGGAAAAAATCGGAAAATCTGGCACGGGACCTTTGGCAATTGTCGTCAATTCTGGCAATTCAAATGCCTTCACAGGCAAACATGGTCGCGCCTCTGTCGCGGCCATCACCGAAGCCGCCGCAAAAGCAACGGGTGCGGATATTGATCGCGTTTTCACATCGTCAACCGGCGTGATTGGCGAACCCTTGCCACATGACAAAATTGTTGCGGTTTTGGGTGACCTGAACACCACTCTTGATGCGGGCGGGATCGGTGCCGCAGCGCGCGCGATTATGACGACCGACACTTACCCCAAGGGATCAACAGTGACGGTTGACACCGCCGATGGGCAAATCAAAATCGCAGGTATCGCCAAAGGATCAGGCATGATCGCCCCCGACATGGCGACGATGTTGGTCTATATCTTTACCGATGCAAACATCGCCCAAGCCGATTTGCAAGCCATGGTCAGCACGATCAACGACATGTCATTCAACTGCATCACCGTGGACAGCGACACATCGACGTCCGATACATTGTTGATGGTTGCAACAGGCGCAAGCGGTGTGACGGTCGGCCCGTCCAGCACCGAATTTAGATCCGCGCTCAACGCGCTGTTCCTTGATCTGGCGCATCAGGTCGTGCGCGACGGCGAAGGGGCCAGTAAATTCGTTGAAATTCGCGTGACGGGTGCCGTAACTGACGCAGATGCAAAAACCCACGCGATGGCAATCGCAAATTCGCCCCTGATCAAAACTGCGATCGCAGGAGAAGACCCAAACTGGGGTCGCGTCGTCATGGCGATTGGTAAATCTGGGGCGGCTGCGGATCGCGATCTTTTGTCGATTTGGTTTGGTGATATTTTGGTTGCCGAAAACGGGTGGCGCGCCGAAAGTTATACCGAAGATGCAGGCGCCAGCTATATGAAGGCCCAAGATCTGGTCATCAAAGTGGACATCGGATTGGGCAATGGTACCGCGACCGTTTGGACCTGTGATCTGACACATGGATATATCGAAATCAACGCGGATTATCGATCATGAAAATTGTCCTTGTCTCGGCTGTTGCTTTGATTGATGCTGATGGGCGCGTGCTTTTGGCGCAGCGGCCAAAAGGCAAATCTCTGGAAGGTCTATGGGAATTTCCCGGTGGCAAAGTCGAGCCAAATGAAACACCCGAATCCGCTTTGGTTCGAGAGCTACACGAAGAATTGGGCATCGAAACATGGGACAGCTGCCTTGCACCACTGACATTCGCAAGCCACACCTATGATGATTTCCACCTGTTGATGCCGCTTTTTGCCTGTCGCAAATGGAACGGTATTGTTCAAGGCAAAGAAGGTCAGGAATTGGCGTGGGTCCACGCAAAGGATTTAAAAAACTATCCAATGCCCCCCGCTGATATCCCCCTCATCCCGATTCTGCGCGATTGGCTATAGCACCATGATCGACCACGCCGACCAATATTTTACGGATGGATGTGGTCGCTGCAAACGTGGCGGCACACCAGAGTGCAGCACGCAAACATGGTCATCCGGATTGGAAACCTTGCGCGAAATTTGTTTGTCGGCGGGGTTAGACGAAGTTGTGAAATGGGGCCATCCCTGTTACATGCACAATGGCAAGAACATTGTTGTTCTCGGCGCCTTTCGCACCGATTTTCACCTGTCATTTATGAACGCCGAGCTGATAGAAGATGCCGAAAGCTTGTTTGTAAAACGTGGTGAAAACACACAGACGGCGAATGTTATAAAATTCACGGAAACGTCCCAGCCAGCGGCGATGCGCGAAATTTTAACTCAATACTTGGACCGCGCCAAAGCTGCCGCTGACAGTGGGGTCAAACCAAAACGCGTGGCGCCATCAATTGAAATGCCTGAGGAACTGATTGCAGCATTAGACGCAGATCCCGAATTTGCAGAGGCCTTCAACGCACTGACACCCGGCCGGCAACGCGGGTATTGCATGTCGATTGGGGACGCAAAACAATCTGCCACACGCATCGCACGCATCGAAAAATACCGCCCACAGATTTTTGCGGGCAAAGGGTTTAACGAACGTTAAGCGTTATCCGACAGGCAACGGTGCATCATCTTGGATTTGATCCATAACGATCTGGCTATGCACCCGTTCGACCGTTGGATGTTCCAACAAAACATGGTGGATCAGATGATTGAGCGCCTTTAGATCGCGGCAATAGACGCGCAACAAATAATCCGCCTCTCCCGTTAATGTCCATGTCGATATGATTTCCGGCTGTCGCTTGACCAGCGAAATGAACTGATCCCCCAAACCCGATCCGTGTCGTCGCATCTGCACTTGGATGAATGCCTGTACCGTCAAACCCAACCGTTCAGGATCCAGCTTGGCACGGTAGCCTAGGATAATCCCCGTTTCTTCCAACCGCTGCTTGCGCCGCCCGATCTGGCTGGGTGAAAGATGCAACTGATCACCCAAGACCTGCGTCGTGGTCGATGCATCGCGCTGCAAATGCGTCAAAAGTTTACTGTCCAATTCATCCATGCTGTTTTTCCGCACGTTATAAATAATATTCACAGTTTAACCGTATATTTTCCTTTGGAATACCCCCATTTTGCGCCCAATCTGAATAAATCTTGCCGTATTCTTGTAAAAAATGAAGGAGCCGAACATGGGACCATTTCCACACACAGCACCGCAATCTGTGATTTCCGCCGACAATCCCGCAGGCACCGATGGATTTGAATTCGTCGAATTTGCGCATCCCAACCCCGACGAATTGCGCAG
Organism: Paracoccaceae bacterium; assembly: GCA_009920225.1. Taxonomy (GTDB): domain Bacteria; phylum Pseudomonadota; class Alphaproteobacteria; order Rhodobacterales; family Rhodobacteraceae; genus CAJXSD01. Next base: position 1,618 of record RGAJ01000025.1, on the reverse strand, counting down.
CTTGTTTGCAAAAATGGGCTATCAGCATGTGGCCACCCACACCACAAAGGCGGTTGAGGTCTGGCAACAAGGCGACATTACCTATATTATCAATGCAGATCCCAACAGCTTTGCCGCACGGTTTGCGAATGAACATGGCCCCTGCGCCCCATCCATGGCATGGCGTGTCGTCGATGCACAAAAGGCATTTGAACATGCGGTATCCAAAGGTGCTGTGCCCTATCTAGGTACAGACAAAACCGTGGACTGGCCCGCAATTCAGGGGATCGGGGGATCGTTGATTTATTTCACCGATCAATATCACACCTCATCCCCCTATAACGATGCATTCCATTGGATTGCCCCATCAAAGCCCAAAGGTGTCGGTTTCTATTACCTCGATCATCTGACGCATAATGTTTTCCGCGGAAATATGGACAAATGGTTCAACTTTTACGGCGCGCTGTTTAATTTTCGTGAAATCCGGTTCTTTGACATCCAAGGCAAATATACCGGCCTGTTTAGCCGTGCACTGACGTCACCCTGTGGCCGGATCCGAATTCCCATCAACGAAGACCGTGGGGAAACGGGTCAAATCGTATCATATTTGAAAAAATACAACGGCGAAGGCATTCAACACATCGCGGTTGGAACAAACGACATCTATGACAGTACCGATCAGATTGCCGCAAACGGCATCACTTATATGCCCCCACCCCCAGACGCGTATTATGACCTAAGCTTTGAACGGGTGGCGGGTCACGATGAACCTGTGGATCGGATGAAAAAACACGGCATCTTGATCGATGGCGAAGGTGTCGTAGATGGCGGCGAAACCAAAATCCTTTTGCAAATCTTTTCCAAAACCGTGGTTGGCCCGATCTTTTTTGAATTCATTCAGCGCAAGGGCGACGATGGCTTTGGCGAAGGCAATTTTAAAGCCCTGTTTGAAAGCATCGAGCGCGAACAAATTGAAATGGGCGAAATACATGCGGCGGAATGAAACCATAAATTAATTGGACTTATACCCAAAAACACGCAAAGCTCATCGGTGACACAAGTAAGGATATGGGTTGACGATGAACAGCTTTAAACATGCGTTACGCGGACCAGACATGGTTCTTGGCGCTTGGTTGGAATTGGGCTCCTGCAACGTGGCCGAAGTGATGGTTGCGAATGGTTGGGACATTCTGATCATTGATGGGGAACATGGTCCAGGTGGGTTAGAGGATTGGGTCACCCTGTCGCGCACCGTGACGGCAGCAGGGGGAACCCCGATTTTGCGTCTGCCTGATGCGGATGAGACCATGATCAAGCGCGCGCTGGATCGTGGCTTTAAGAACTTCGTTGTTCCCATGATCAATACTGCGGAACACGCGAAACAAGTTGTCTCTGCCTTTTATTATCCCCCCCGTGGGCACCGTGGCTATGCCGCGCCGGTGGTGCGGGGATCGGGTTGGGGATCCGACACGGCATATGCCACGCACACCTCACATCATGACCTGACGATCATGCTTCAATGTGAACACATTGAGGCGGTGGAAAACATTGATGCGATTTGCGCAGTTGATGGGATCGACGCCATCTTTATCGGGCCAAACGATTTGGCGGCCTCTGCGGGGCATCTTGAACGTCTTGA
>RGAJ01000240.1 GCA_009920225.1 Paracoccaceae bacterium | reverse complement strand
TGAAATCAACGATACCGAAGGGCGCGCGGTGTTACACACCGCGCTGCGCAATTTGGAAGGCGGTGCGATCCATGTTGATGGTGCCGATGTCATGCCCGAGGTGTTGAATACATTATCGCGCATGCGCGACTTTGCTGATGCTGTCCGATCAGGCGCGTATCAGGGACAGGGTGGTGCGATCACCGATGTTGTGAACATCGGGATTGGTGGATCCGATCTGGGGCCTGCGATGGCAACTCTGGCCTTGGCGCCGTTCCACGATGGGCCACGGTGTCATTTTGTGTCAAACGTCGATGGGGCGCATATTGCGGATATTTTGCGGGATCTTGACCCCACAACCACCTTGGTGATCGTCGCGTCCAAGACATTTACCACCATCGAAACCATGACCAATGCCCAAACCGCCAAGGATTGGATGGCGGGCACTGTCACAAACCCTGCGGCGCAATTTGCGGCACTGTCGACATCGGCGGAAAAAACTGCCGCGTTTGGCATTGATGCATCGCGCGTCTTTGGCTTTGCCGATTGGGTCGGGGGGCGGTATTCGATGTGGGGGCCGATTGGCTTGTCCCTGATGATTGCAATTGGACCCGAGGCATTTGATGAATTTTTGCGCGGTGCGCAATCGATGGACCGACATTTTCAAACCGCCGCCTTCGATCAAAACATGCCTGTTTTGCTGGCTTTGGTCGGCATTTGGCACAACCAAGTCTGCGATTATGCCACCCGCGCTGTGTTACCTTATGATCAACGCTTGTCACGTTTGCCTGCTTATTTCCAACAGTTGGAAATGGAAAGCAACGGCAAGGGCGTGTCGATGGATGGGGCGGAGTTGCCCTATCACTCTGGTCCAATCGTATGGGGGGAACCCGGCACCAATGGGCAGCATGCGTTTTATCAGCTGATCCATCAGGGCACGCGCGTGATCCCATGCGAATTCATGGTTGCGGCCAAAGGGCATGAGGGTGATTTGAAACATCACCATAATCTATTGATTGCGAATTGTTTTGCGCAGTCTGAGGCCCTGATGAAAGGGCGCACACTGGATGAAGCCCGCGCAATCATGGCGGTCAAAGGGGTAACGGGCGATGAATTGGAACGCCAAGCGCGCCATCGCGTGTTCAAAGGCAATCGCCCATCGACCACATTGGTTTATCCGCAGCTGACACCAAAACGCTTGGGGCAGATCGTGGCGCTTTATGAGCATCGCGTGTTTGTCGAAGGGGTGATCTTGGGCATCAACAGCTTTGACCAATGGGGGGTTGAGCTGGGCAAAGAATTGGCAACCGCCCTTGGGCCCATCGTGGATGGTCATCAATCTGCGGATGCCAAAGACGGATCAACCCGCGCCTTGGTTTCCTTCATCCACGCGCATCAATAATTGGAATGACACGGCCGCGCTGTCACGCGGCTGTGTCCACCTTTGGGCCCCAAAAGCCCATGGTGACAACCGTCAGCAAAATACGAACCAGATGGTGCAACGTCACCAAAGCAGGGTTTGCCGCAAGGCTTAGCGCGATCAGCGACATTTCCGTAACGCCACCTGGCGCGAATGAAATCAGCAAAACAAGCGTTTGCATATCCGTCACCTGACCCAAAATCACCGTCGCGCATGCGCCAAGGGCCAACATAAATGTCACCGACATCAGGCTAAGCCAAATGCCGCGAGCAATCGCAGATTTCGACATTCCCTTAAACCGCACTCCCAAGGATGTTCCGATTACCACCTGTGCGAAATTGATCACTGAGTTGGGCAAATCAATAACCGCCCATCCCGCCACGGTCACCGTTGCCGCAAAAAGCATTGGTCCCATCAACTGGCCCGCGGGTATTTTCAACCCAAGCCCCAAGGCCAGCCCGATTGCCGCAATCGCCGCTGCGCTCACCCCGTCGGTCACCGTGGGCAGGTGGTCTTGCATAGACAATCCAACGCCTGAGGCGGATCCAACAGGCGTTCCCAACCATAGGGAAATCGCAATCGGGACCAAGGTGATTGTTAAAATAATGCGCAGGAATTGTTGAAGCATCAGTTTTTGCACATCGCATCCCGCAGCTTCGCCCAATGCGATCGCTTCCATCAATCCACCCGGTGCGCCGGCATAAAACGCAGTCGTTCGATCATAGTTCCCAAAGCGGCGAAAAATATACTGATTGCCAAATTGAGCGCAAAGAACGAACAAGATGATGGCAATCACGCTTGGGGTGTAATGGGGCAGGCTGCGCACCAAATCCGGCGTCACGCGCGCGCCAATCATCACACCGATAATCGCGATGAATAAAATCCGAAAGCGCATCGGAAATTTGTAACTTGTTGGCAAAAGCGCGGGGAATTTCAACGTAACCGCTGCGGTGCAAAGCAATGGCGCCATCATATAAGGCAGCGGCATGACCGTGTAACGTGCGGCCAAAAAACCAACGCAGGAGCCAAAGAAAATCAATGCGGCAGTGTACATATTACGGGTCAATCAAAATGAGCTATTCTGTCCTTACCCGTTTTTTTACCGCAGCGCCAGAACCCTATTCCTCGCGCCCGTGTTCCAACAAAAACGCGTGCAATGCGCGCGCGTCGGGGTGGTTGCAATCAAGCGCAAAGATATAGGCTTGGGTCGCGTAGAAACAGGCGCTGTTGATGTCGCCCACGTCTTTTGCGGCTTGGTGATAGAGCGCGACCAATGCAGCCTTGTCGCCGTGATCATGCGCGGCGAGCAATTGTTCGTTCAGATCCATCACTCGGCCGCTTTGGCCTGCGCACGATAGGCTTGCATGCGGCCCGCAACCCAATCATGGAAACAATGGGTTGGGCCATCCATTGCGGGGGAAAACCGCCCACCGTCAAAATTCACTGCATGGCGGCCACGCTGCATGCCCTCAACGACAAAGATGTCTTCTTCGAACACAACCTTCCACAATTCGGAATTCTTTTGACGCAGTCCCGCATCGGTGTCTGGTGTCGGGTAATAGAGGTGGATATGTTCGCTGGTTTTCTCTGGCCCTTCGGGCTTTAGGATGATGGCAAAGGCGTGATCACGATGCGCGCCCAACAGAACGTTTGGAAACACTGACAGATACTCCGCCGCTGTGTCCCATTTTTTGCTCAGCCCGTCGAAATCGGGGAATTTTGTAACGCCATCTTCGCCCAATAACTGGCGATAGACCAAAGTGCCTTGGCCCGAGTAATGGCCGTACTCTTCGATATTATAGTGATCTTCTAGACGTGAATAGCTGTTCAAACCCGGATGAACCCACGGCAAGTGGTAGCTTTCGCAATAATTTTCGACCGCCAATTTCCAGTTTGATTTAACACGCAAAGTGAATTTGCTGTCATCGCCGCCGTGATACAGTGGCTTTTCAAATTCGGCCCAGCGTTTCATCGGTTCGGCCATAGCATCGGCAAAATCTGCCGCCTTGCCATCGACGTTGATCCAGACAACATCGCGCCAGATGTGGCTTCTGATTTCTGTCAGACCCAAATCCGAGCGTTTCACATCAGGGTGCGTATTTTGGCCCGGTCCCCCGACATGTGGGGTTGAGACCAGTTCACCCTTGGTCGAATAACACCAGCTGTGATAGGGGCAGCGAATGGCACCTTCGATTTTGCGGGGCTCTTCAACCAAAATCATGCCACGGTG
>RGAJ01000239.1 GCA_009920225.1 Paracoccaceae bacterium | reverse complement strand
CCAAGGACGCGCGGCTTTCTTCGATCAACACCTTTGAAATGGGATAAGGATCCCCATAATCCGATGGCAAAAACACCACCCCATCGCGGGCCAATGTGTCACGCTGCGCTGCATCAAAGCCCGCCCACATGCTGTCTTCGGTAAAATCGGGCGCGGCGGCAATTCCGATCAACCCAGCGACCCGCGACCCCATGGATCGCGCCAGCACAAGCGATATCCATCCTCCCATCGACGACCCGACCAAGATCACAGGCCCGCCTGTCACCGCATCGATCAACGCACGGGCGTCCTCGGCCCATTGTGTGATGGACCCTTCGGTAAACATACCCTCGGATGCGCCATGCCCCGAATAATCAAACCGCAAATATGCCCGCCCAGCGGACTTGGCCCAGCTTTCAAAATGGACGGCCTTTGATCCTTGCATATCGGACATAAAGCCACCCAAAAACACAACCGTTGGCCCCGCCCCCTCCACATAGGAATAAGCCAACGACTGACCGCGCGCGTTCACAAATCTTTCAACCATCACAGTCTCCTTTCCGCGCAACTTCACCCATCATTCGCAAAATTTCAACAAACCCTTTCATCTTTGCGACAAATACTCTCGCCGAAGGCATCCCGCCTCAAAATCAAAAACCACCTTGACGTTTTTTTCGCCACCCGTCACAAGGGGCGCGAACAATATACCCGCAATCGGGCGTTCCGTGGGCGCCAAACAGACGAGGAGGACCAAGATGTCCCAAATCACTCTTACTTTTCCCGACGGCAATCAACGCAGCTATGACGCAGGCATCACCCCTGCAGAAGTTGCAAATTCTATTGCCACAAGCCTTGGCAAAAAAGCAATCAGCGCACAGGTGAATGGCGCTCATTACGATTTGCAATGGCCTATCACAACAGACGCGTCCATCGCCATCAACACGATGAAAGACGAAGCGCCCGCGCTTGAATTGATCCGTCACGATCTGGCCCATATTATGGCCCGCGCGGTGCAAGAGCTGTGGCCAGATGTCAAGGTCACCATCGGCCCCGTGATCAACAACGGCTGGTATTATGACTTTGATCGCGCTGAACCTTTTACCCCCGAAGATCTGGGCAAAATCGAAAAGAAAATGCGCGATATCATTGCCCTGCGTGATCCAGTGCGTACCGAAGTGTGGGATCGTGAACGCGCCATCCAACATTACCGCGACGCGGGGGAACCGTTCAAGGTGGAATTGATCGACGCCATTCCCGGATCTGATCCCATTCGCATGTACTGGCATGGCGATTGGCAAGACCTGTGCCGTGGCCCGCATCTTCAAAACACGGGCCAAGTCCCCGCAGACGCGTTCAAATTGATGAACGTTGCAGGAGCCTATTGGCGCGGAGACAGTTCGCGCGAACAGCTGCAGCGCATCTATGGCGTGGCCTTTATGAACAAAGAAGACCTCAAGGCGCACCTTGTGATGTTGGAAGAGGCCGCAAAACGCGACCACCGCAAATTGGGCCGCGAAATGGACCTGTTCCACATGCAAGAAGAGGCACCGGGCCAAATATTCTGGCATCCAAACGGGTGGAAAATCTACACCACATTGCAAGATTACATGCGCCGCCAACAAGAGCGCGGCGGCTATGTCGAAGTGAACACACCCCAAGTTGTAGATCGCAAATTGTGGGAGGCCTCGGGCCATTGGGACAAATACCAAGAACACATGTTCATTGTCGAAGTGGACGAAGAACACGCCCGCGAAAAGGCCGTGAATGCGTTGAAACCCATGAACTGCCCCTGCCACGTTCAGGTGTACAACCAAGGCATGAAATCCTATCGCGATCTGCCGTTGCGGATGGCGGAATTTGGATCGTGCAACCGCTATGAACCCTCGGGTGCGCTGCATGGTATCATGCGCGTGCGCGGCTTTACCCAAGATGACGCGCATATTTTCTGCACAGAAGACCAGATCGAAGAAGAAACAAAACGGTTTATCGAATTTCTGTCGAATATCTATTCCGATCTTGGGTTTACAGAGTTCAAAATCAAATTCTCTGACCGTCCCGAAAACCGCGCCGGCAGCGATAATGTTTGGGACAAGGCCGAAGGCGCGCTAAAGGCTGCGACAGATGCAGCGGGCTATGACTTTACCCTCAACCCGGGCGAAGGCGCGTTTTACGGCCCAAAATTGGAATTCGTTTTGACCGACGCGATTGGTCGCGATTGGCAGTGCGGCACGTTGCAGGTGGATTTCGTTTTGCCTGAGCGTCTGGATGCCAACTATGTCGGTGCTGATGGCAATAAACACCGCCCCGTGATGTTGCACCGCGCGACATTGGGATCGTTTGAACGCTTCATCGGCATCTTGATCGAAAGCCATGCGGGCAAGCTGCCGTTTTGGCTGGCCCCCCGTCAGGTTGTGGTCGCTGCAATCGTATCAGATGCGGATGACTATTGTCGCGAAGTTGTCGCCGCCTTGAGTGCAAAAGGCGTGCGCGCCGAATTGGATCTGCGCAACGAAAAGATCAACTACAAGGTCCGCGAACATTCTTTGGGCAAAGTCCCCGTCATTTTGGCCTGCGGCATGAAAGAGGTCGAAGATCGCACCGTGTCTGTACGGCGCTTGGGCGAAAAGCAAACGTCAGTCACCACGCTTGATGACATCGTTGCAACCCTGACTGCCGAAGCGACAGCGCCAGATCAACGATAAACCTGAATCGGTCTGGCCCAAATCGGGCCAGACCCCTTTTTTCGGTCCAATCCACCGACGTAATACCGACGTTTTACCGATACGATACCGATGCGGGTTTTTGGGTGGTTATTTTCGCGAATTGGGATAGTCTGTCTGAAAAAATCAGAAAGGACATTCCATGGCAAAATTCATTATGGCCTATTACCATTCGGGCAAAACGCCCGCCACGCCCGAGGAAGGTGCGGCGCAAATGGAACGCTATATGACGTGGATGATGGAACATCAGGCCGCCTTGATCGAGCCGCAAAACCCATTGAAAAACAAACGTTACATTACAAGCGACGGCGTCACCGAAGGTGGCAAAGTTGGCTCGATGATGGGCTATTCAATTATTGAGGCCGCCAATATTGACGCCGCCCAAGCCATCGTTCAAACCTGTCCGTTCCTTGAGATGGGGGATGTTGAACTGGCCGAGTTGATACAGATGTAACTATCTGATAGTTTTGAAAAATTCACGCAGCAACGCCTCGGATTCCGGGGCGTTTATCATATCATAGACCTCGGGTTTATGATGGGTTTGCGGATGTGAGAAAACACAAGCCCCCTGCGCCACGCCCCCCGATTTCGGATCGGCTGCGCCATAATACAATCGCCTGATGCGCGCCGCCGAAATCACCGCCGCGCACATCGCGCAGGGTTCAAGCGTGACGTATAGGTCGTAGTCTTCCAATCGCTCTGATCCCACGATCTGACAGGCGTCGCGAATGGCCAGCATTTCGGCATGCGCCGACGGGTCACTTAATTCGCGCGTCCGATTGCCCGCCTGCGTGATAATATCCCCAGCTGGCGATACAATGACGGCACCGACAGGCACTTCGCCCCGCGCTGCAGCAGCGCGCGCCTCAGACAATGCGATATCCATGTAGCTTTGGAATGTCATTATTTTGATCACCCACAGATTTACCC
>RGAJ01000238.1 GCA_009920225.1 Paracoccaceae bacterium | reverse complement strand
CAGAAATCAACCACGCGTTCGCCCGCTTGCGCATCGACAAGCTGCGCAACCAATTGCGATCCTTCATCCTGAATTTCAATCTCGCCCGTTTTCAATCCGGGCAACTGACCCAAGGCCACGCGATCTGGAAGACGGATGCCATGGGGTGCAAATGGCATGGCTGTGGCGCGATAGCCCTGTTTGTTCAAACTTTTCAAGACCCCCGCCACATCGCCTTTGGCAATGTTCACGCGTAGATCAAGCGGCGGCGCCGTCAATGTCGCGGCCATTTCACGATCAAAATCATGGCCAAAGCGGCGCTGCAAGGATGCTATCACCCAATCAGGGCATTCCAATCGGACAGAGATAGGCATGTCAGGATGATCCACGGTCTGCCCCTGCAGGTCCGTCGCAAAGGCATATTCGTGATCGCCCAGCGCGTCGGGGGCGAATTTCAAACCATTAAAAAGCCGCGTGATCTGTTCCACACTGCGCGCCTCACCCAACATCAGCCACGCGATCATCTGCATCCGCGCTGTCTCAGGCTGTTGAAAGCGCTCGCACCACCACTGCAAGCGCGCGCGATGGCGCAGCAACACATATACAAGCCCCAAGATCACACCTTGGTCGTCGGACCCAAGAAACCGACGCGACCGGAAAAATGCCGAACTGACCGCATCGGCGGGCAAGTTCGACGACTGAATGCCGGTCAATAGATCGATTGTGGTTTGCAAGCGGGCAGCAAAATTCATGTCAGGTGGTCCTGTGTCATCCTGATCCATCGCATAGACGCAAATCACGCGGCCGTAAACATGTGCCGTTTATATATTACAGATCAGGCAACGCCCCCTTTCAGGGAACACATCAAAAAAGGGCCCGCATCTGCGGACCCTATTCCTTGGGCGGATGCGTTATTTACGCGGCGGCGATGCTTTTCTTTGGATCAAAGAAGGGGCGTTCGACCACTATTGCCTCGCACGGTCCGCTATGTGTCATAACGGACACCGAGCTGCCCAACACAGCATGGTTGATATTGACCATCGCCAAGGCGATGTTCTGTTTTAATCGGGGTGAATATACAGCCGATGTGAGGCGTCCAACAACAACGTCATCCTTGTGAATATCCCAAAACCGCGTGTTCGGACCGACAAGGGGCGCACACTCTAACACCAACCCAATTTGGGTACGGGTGATGCCCTTTGCCTTGATGTCTTTCAGTGCCGCTTTGCCGATGAAATCGGCGTCCATCTCTAGATCGACCAGACGATCAAACCCCAATTCAAACGGATTTGTATTGATGTCCGCGTCGGCATGATAGGACAGCATGCCACCTTCGATCCGACGGATCGACGACGTGTGACCAGGTTTCAGGCCAAATTCCAGACCTGCCGCCATAATGCGTTCCCACAGCGCATCACCACGTGACCCATCACGCAGATAAATTTCATAGCCCAATTCACTCGACCACCCTGTGCGCGACACAAGAACAGGGATGCCGTCCAATTCCAGTTCGCGCAGCCAGTAATATTTCAAGGTCAAGATATCATCGCCAAACAGCGCTTGCATGATCTTGCCCGACTGTGGCCCCTGCAATTGCAACGGGGATACATCCGGTTCGGTGAAAATCCAAAAATGGTTTTCCGCCAAACGCAACAAAATCGGATCGTTCAAGATACCGCCCTGTGCATTTGTGATCAGGATGTATTTACATTGACCGACTTCCATTTTTGACAGGTTGCGCGGCGTCAGCATTTGCACAAATTTCGCAGCATCAGGACCGGTGATTTCGACCTGACGTTCAACCGCCACGTCGCACAGGATCGCGTTATTGACGAGGTTCCAAAAGTTTTGTTCCGGATCGCCGAAATCGCGCGGGATATACATGTGATTGTAAACCGAAAATCCCGTGGCGCCCCAGCGTACTGTTGCGTCAAAATAAGGTGATTTACGGATCTGTGTTCCAAATCCAAAGTCATCAGGTTGTGCCATTGTCTTACCCTCTTTCACTGCGCAGATCACTGTGCAAAAACAACGAAGTATGAGCGGATATTTAGGATAAGATTTTGAAAAATTTGGTCCAAAAGAATTTCAAAATCTGGCCCAATCGATCCAAAAACGCGACGCGTTTGGACCAAATGGTCTGATGCGCGTTATTGCGGCACAGCCGCGAGCGTTGCGACATTGGGGTAGGTATTTTTAATCGAGCGTGTCACGATATAGGTCATATAGCGATCAATGCCCAATTCGGCCTCAAGCATCGTTTCCATGATGTCTTGGAATGCGCTTAGGGTTGGGGTGACGACCTTTAACACGTAATCCATACCGCCGCCTGTGGCAAAGCATTCGGTGACCGCTTCGGTGTTCTGGATATGGGTTTCAAATCTGTCAAAGTCGATTTTGCGATGATGGGTCAGCGACACGGTCACGACAACTTCGGAATAGGTACAGATTTTACTGAGCGCCAAATCCGCGTGAAATCCCGTAATCAACCCTGCCGCCTTGAGCCGTTCCAATCGGGCCCAACAGGGCGTGGGCGATAGGTTCACGATCTCGGCCAATTTGGATTTGCTCAGCCGCCCATGCGCTTGAACAGCGGCAAGGATGCGGACATCGGTTCGGTCGAGTTTACTGTTGCGCATAACATACCCCTGTTCAAATATGTTATACCGAGGGGGCCGCCCCTTGCCAATAGGCGGGATCAGCGGAGGGTTTCGTAAAACCGAAAACATCCGCGCCCCGATGATTTCGCCACATAAACGGCCTTGTCCGCGCGTTCCAAAATCTCGGATATTTCAATGCGTTCTCCGCCAAAAAACGATGTGACACCCAATGACGATGAAATGCGGCATTCGATATCTTCGACCCTGACAGGTTCTTCGATACCCGCGATCATTTTTGCGCAGAGTTGTTCAAGCCGCATTCGATCCACCAAAAAGGGCAGGATCATCACAAATTCATCGCCGCCCAAGCGCACCAAGATATCATTTTGCCGCGTCTCGCGTCGCATGACATCCGCCACCGCACATAGCACGGCATCCCCTGCGGCATGACCAAAGGTATCGTTGACATATTTGAACCGGTCCAAATCCATCATAATGACCGAAAATGCTTCGTTCGTGTCGTGCAAATGACGCAGCATCACATCAAAGGCGCGGCGATTTTTCAAACCCGTCAGCGTATCGGTAAAGGCCTGCTCTTCGGCCAAGGCCTTGGCCCCCTGCAAGCGAAGTGTCAGGCGCTTGGACGCAGACATTGCTGATTGATTTGCCTCAATCAGGTATAACAGTTCCGGCACCACGTCGGTTGGGGCGAAATCTTTCATGGTCAGACCAAATTTTCGGATCGCATTTTGCACCCCGATGCCAAAGCCCACGTTCAAAACAATATTGTTCGACATTGGGTCGGGTACCGCCACAGCGCGCAATTTGATATCTGGCTCTTTGCGCAGATGCATCGTGATTGACCGCCCCGTATAGTCAATCACATTGCGCATTGTTGCCAAACCCGCAGGTCGCGTCAGATGAAAGACAGAAAAAAGATCCTCGTGCAGATAGGCGTCGCGGCTGATGATTTTTGTCAAATCCGGACCAAGATGTTGAATGTTCCCGCCTTCATTCACCACCAAATGACAGGGGCAAATCATATCTAACA
>RGAJ01000237.1 GCA_009920225.1 Paracoccaceae bacterium | reverse complement strand
TTGGAATATTTGCGCAACTCGGCACGTGCCACTTGGCGACGGTGCACCGCATCTGGCCCATCTGCAAATCGCAAGGTGCGCACATGGGTCCACATGTGGGCCAAATCGTAATCTTGGCTGATCCCCGCTGCCCCGTGCAATTGCATCGCGTCATCAATTACGCGCCCTGCAACAAGGGGGGCAACCACCTTGATTTTTGAAATCCAAGGCTGCGCTGCGCGCACGCCTGCCGTGTCCATCATATAGGCAGCCTTTAGGCACAGCAAACGTGCCATTTCAATATCCATGCGCGCGTTTGCGATGATGTCATAGTTTGCACCCAACTCTATGATCTTTTTCCCAAACGCTTCGCGAGCCACCCCGCGCTGGCACATCATCTCAAGCGCTTTTTCCGCTTGGCCAATAGCGCGCATGCAGTGATGTATGCGCCCTGGTCCAAGGCGGCCTTGTGCCACTTCGAAACCACGGCCCTCGCCGAGAATAATCGCGCTAGAGGGAATTCGAACATTGGTAAACCGAATGTGCATATGCCCGTGGGGTGCATCGTCATGGCCAAAGACCTGCATCGGACGCAAGACTTCGATCCCTGGTGTTTTTGGATCAAGCACAAACATCGTATGACGCGCGTGTTTTTCCGCGTTTGGATCTGTACACGCCATCAAGATATAGACCGCGCATCGTGGATCGCCGGCCCCTGAGATCCACCATTTTTCACCGTTCAAAACCCAGTCATCACCGTCTTTTTGGGCAGAAAATGACAATTGAGCCGCATCGGACGAGGCGATATTGGGTTCGGTCATCACATAGGACGACCGGATTTTACCCTCCAACAGATCCCCCAACCAACGGTCTTTGTGCTCAGCACTCCCGTAGCGTTCGAGAACCTCCATATTTCCAGTATCGGGGGCGTTGCAATTGAACACCTCTGCGGCGATGCCGCATTTGCCCATTTCTTCGGCAAGATAGGCATATTCGACGGTGGTCAATCCATAGCCTTTGTCACTGTCTGTCAGCCAGAGGTTCCAAAGACCCCGTTCGCGGGCCATCGCCTTGAGCCCGTCCAAAATTTCAAGCTGGCGATCGGTGTGTTGAAACCGGTCGCCTGAGGGATGTTTGCCAACTTCTGAATGATACTCTGCATCAAGAGGCGCGATTTCCGTCACGATCATGTCACGCACAGCTTTGATCAGCGGGGCAACGCGGTCTGTTATTCCTAAATCCATCGTATCCGTTATCCCATATCTGGAAGTTGATAATTCGCAAAAGTTTGGCGCAGTGTGAGTTTTGAAACCTTGCCCGTTGCGGTCAGCGGCAATTCGGTCACAAATTCAATCGCATCAGGCAATTGCCATCGCGCGAGGTGTTTTAGCAAGAGCGTGTCAATCTCATCCTTGGTGACGCGTTTTTCGCCCGCAGGCACAATGATCAACAGCGGACGTTCATCCCATTTGGGATGGGGCACCGCAATCACCGCGCAATTGGCCACATCAGGATGCGACATGACCACATTTTCCAAATCGATCGAGCTGATCCATTCGCCACCTGATTTTATCAAATCTTTTGCGCGGTCCTGAATCATCAAAAACCCATCAGGGCGGATGGATGCGATATCCCCCGTTCCAAACCAACCTTCTGCGTCCATCGATGCAGCACTTGCATCAGGGTTGTTGAAATACCCTGACACAACCGCATTTCCGCGCACGAACAATTCACCTGCAGCGACCCCATCATGCGGCAAAGGCGTGCCGGCGTCGTCAGTGATTTTCAGATCCACACCGAACACGCGGCGACCTTGGAATTGTTGCAAGTCCAATCGTTCGGTCAAGGACAGCGTGTCTTGCTGCGCTTTGGGAAGGATCCCGTGCGTTCCGACGGGGCTCATTTCTGTCATGCCCCATGCGTGGCACACAGAAACGCCTGCTTCTTCAAAACGTTGAATCATGGCGCGTGGTGCAGCGGATCCGCCAATCACGACCGATGAAAACCCGCGTGGGATACGGCCATTTTTGTTGATTTCGCCTTGCAGCCCCAACCAAACCGTGGGCACGCCCCATGCCGAATTGACGCCTTCGTCATCCATCAGTTTGAACACCGACGGACCATCCAAAGCCCCGCCCGGAAATACAAGCGACGCACCAGCCAAGGGTGCGCCATAGGGCAGCCCCCACGCATTCACATGGAACAGCGGTACGACCGGTAAAATACGTGTGCCTTCTTGGACAAAACGCCCCAAACTGATGCAAAGCGACAGGGCATGCAACACAGTTGAGCGATGCGAATACAGCGCGCCTTTCGGATTGCCTGTGGTTCCCGATGTATAGCATAGCCCACAGGCTGTGTTTTCATCCAATTCGGGCCAGTCATAGGTATCGGGACAATCTGCGATCAAATCCTCATAACACAAAAGATCCAGATCACTGGCCGGCATGTGATCACGATCCGTCATCACAACGATTTTCATCCCCTGTGGCAACTGCGCGGACAGCGCATTCAGGATCGGCACAAAGGTTGTATCGGCAAATATCACGCGATCATCGGCATGATGGGTGATATAGGTCATTTGCTCTGCGCTCAGGCGCGGGTTGATCGTGTGGCACACAGCCCCCATGCCGCTGATCGCGTAGTATAATTCAAAGTGACGATATCCGTTCCACGCCAAGGTTGCGACGCGGTCGCCTTGTTTGACACCCAACCGATCCAAAGCATGGGCCAATTGCGCCACGCGTTTATAGGCATCTGAATAGGAATACCGATGAATATCACCCTCGGTCCGCACCGAAACGATTTCGGCGTTGCGATGGTTATCGGACGCAAATTTCAGAATTTCAATAATGGACAGTGGTCTGTGCATCATTTGGCCAAGCATTTCAGTCCTCCCATTTTTTGTTTGATAAAAGTGGGAAACCGCCGACTTTGCAAGCCCAGTCTTGGGCAATCTGACACGACGTTACGTTTCTGTTTCTTGGATCAGTGACAATTCAGGCGCCGCAATATGGCGCAGGTCTTCGATGGTCAGCAGATAGGTCGGCTTGGACAGACGATTGCGCACGACCCAAATCAATCGTTCCTGCGCACGGGTGATCGCCACATAGGCCAAGCGCTTCCACAAAGGCTGCCCTGCTTCGCTGCGTCCCATGCGCGCGGCGGTAAAAAGATCCGGCGCAAAAACCTGTACCGTGTCCCATTGCGATCCTTGTGCCTTGTGAATGGTTACAGCTGCACCATGCAAGAACGCAGCCCCCATTCGGGCGGCAAAGGGGATGAATGGTTCCTCTTCCTCAACGTTTTCGATTTTCACGATGGATGCCGCGGACACTTGGGGATCTTCGGCGCCTATCACGTGCAATCGCGAAAATCCTGGTTTGCGACCCGGCCCGAGATAGACAACTTGTGCACCCTTGATCAAACCGCGCGCCTCAAGATCAATCCGCTTTTTGCGATGCTTCAAGGGCAGTTCGATACCGTCGCAAATCAATGGTTCGCCCTCTAACAAGGCGTCTTCGGGCGCATTGTACACTTTGCGAAAGGCTTGGATCAATCGAATGCGCGTTGCATTGCGCCACACCAACACGGGGCTGCGGGCCATTAAATCGACCTCAACGCGTTGCCCCCATTGAACACGATCATCGACACGCGATTTGTCTTCGATCATCTGTTCAA
>RGAJ01000236.1 GCA_009920225.1 Paracoccaceae bacterium | reverse complement strand
ACACAGTTCATCTTGCTGTCCGCAATCTGCGTCCAAAAACCGAAACTTGCCTTTCAATTTGAAAAATTGCGGTTTGAAGCGCTGTTACAGGGCTCTGGCCTGCCCTATTCGATCGTGCGCCCAACCGCCTATTTCAAATCCCTGTCGGGACAGATTGATCGGATCAAAAAGGGAAAAGCGTTTTTATATTTCGGCGATGGAACCTCTACCTCCTGCATGCCGATTTCCGAACGGGATTTGGCCAATTTTATGATCGAGTGCATCGACGATCAAAGCCGCCTCAACCGGATTTTACCCATCGGTGGCCCACATCCCGCCCTGACCCCGCGCGATCAGGCCGAAATGTTGTTTGATATCTTTGGCCAGCCGCCAAAAGTCGCATCCGTATCACCGCGGCTGTTTGATCTGCTGCGCCTGTGCCTTGCGCCCTTTGCACCGCTGTCGCAATGGGTACGCAACAAACGCGAATTATTGGCGATTGGGAAATACTATGCCACGGAATCGATGCTGTGCTGGGATGCAGATCAGCACTGTTATGATGCATCGGCAACGCCTTCGACAGGCACAGACAGCCTGCGCGATCATTATCTGCACATCCAAACGGGGCAAATCGAAAATATACGCGACAAAGCCAGTCGGATTTATTGATTTCACGCGGCTTTGTGCCTAAGCTTGGCGCAGACCCGCAACACGAGTGTGACTTGCTTGCCCAATTTTGACTATTCCCAACTTCCAATAATTATTAGTCTTTTGGCAATCTTGGGCGGCCTTACCCTTCGTGGTATCTGGATCTGGGTATCGCTGACCTTTGCGGTGTTGTTTTTATATGTGACAGACAAGGACAGCATCATCACCTTGGTGATTTATGCGCTAACCGCATCATTGATGATCTTTGGCTTTATCAATATCAAACGCGGCCTTGCCACGACCAAAGACAATGACACCGAAGAACCGTTCACCTTTGTCGTTGATTCCAACAATCTGTTGGGGCTTGTGAATTGGGATTTGGACAAGTTTGCCGTCTTTATCAACGAATTGGAACAAGACGGCCTGCGCACCCATTTGTTTTTCGACTATTCCATCGTGCGCACCTTGCGCGAAAATAACCTGATGCGACCAAATGAAACCGTACCAACCGCGATTTGTCGGATTTTGGATCGGGATCGATACAATGTCACCGTATCAAAAAAGGGATTTACCGCCGATCCCTTGATCATCCGCTATGCGGATCGCAACAATTTGACAGTGCTCAGCAATGATAAATTCGACAAGCCCCAAGATGATAAATTCATTCTCAAGGCGGCGGCGCGGCTGAAATCCAAGGGATTGATCCAACGGGTCAGCGTTTTGGATGATCACCTGACCATCATGTGACCGCGACCCACGGGACGCACGATCACATCACACCGCTTCGTCGAAACAATTTGGGAACAAATCCTGCCAGAATTCACAGATATCCGCGTGGTTTAGCGCCGACATCCACCCGTGACGTTCGAAATCATCCCGTGCATCTGCGGTATCCAATGTGGATCCAAACAAACGACGATCTGCATCCCGTTGGGTGGGGCTGCGCGATGCGGATAGGTCCTGAATAATCCGCAACCGCTTTGCCCGTTCAGACACAGGCACAGGGGCCGCAACCGGCGTTTCGGAATAGTCGTGATCAATCGCCGCGCTTAGGTATTTGACAGGGTTGGTGACACCCCCCTGCCCCAAGGTATACGCGATCTTTTCACTGACATACTCGGCCCCATGTTGCGCAATCCATTGACGCGCCAACCGGTCCGATACGTTCAACCCCCGCAACTGGTCATAGATCGGTGAAATTGCGCCCTTGTTTGCGGATTTCGGGCGTGATGACGATATCGGATACTTTGTTCACCTCGGCCACAGCGGGTTTGATGATCTTTGCATTGAGGTGTTTGTAGGATTGATAATACTCGCTGTCCTCAACCCCCATCAAACGGCGAAAGGTTTCCATTTAGCGAACCAACCAACGCCATCTACCGCTTTGAGCTGGATCCAACCACAAATACGGTTTTGGCAGAGCACCATGTTGCGAATATGGGCAGCCGTCCAACCTATGCGGTTGATGACAATATCACCGCGGGCGGTGGTAATGACAGCGTCACCGCATGTTGGTCAATTCACCCATCAGCCAGCGCATGACCAATGAAGACGAAGGTCTGGTTGCGGCCAAACGTTTTTTGCAAGTCGATGGTATCGATGTCGCACAGGATGTGAACACAGTGACCTATGTCCGCTCCCTCTTTGATCGTCATCAGATCATCGAAGCCGAAGGCGCGCAAACGGAATCCTTGTTCACGGGACCAGAAGCGTTGAAGTCTGTCACGGCCGAGGCGCGGGCGGAAATCCTTGCGGTCCTTGTCCCAAGACGCGCTAGAGGAAATTCAGCTTCTTTTCCCAGAGCAGCTTGACCACCACGGCCAGAAAAAATTGTTGGACATGATCCCCGAAGGCCGCGCGCAAAAGCGGCTGATCCAAGAGCATGTTGCGGCATCGGTGCCTTTGGTCAGCTAAAACCACAAACGCGCCGCCCGATGGGGGGCAGGGATGTCGTGTGCCGCCACAGATTGTGTGGCGGCCTGACCGCGTTTTTATGAAAAACGGTTGTATCTTGGTCGTGGTGCGGTATGTCTTTTGCCACAGCGGTCCTTGGGCCCGTCGATCATACAACAGGACATGCCATGCAGAACCACCAACAGGCAACATCCCATGTTTGGGATGTTGATGGGCTAGAGTATCACGGAAAAATCTGGGGGCCTGCGGATGGTATTCCGATGTTGGCCTTGCACGGGTGGATGGATCATTGCGAAAGCTTTGACGTGCTTGCGCCCTTGTTGACGGGCTGTCGGATCGTTGCGATTGATCTCAGCGGGCAGGGGCTGTCATCGCATCGCGCGCCGCATGCCAGTTACAATATTTGGGATGACTTGCCCCAGATTGCCGCAATCATGGATCAACTGGGGTGGTCCGATTGTGTTTTGTTGGGCCATTCGCGCGGGGCAATTATGGCCACGATGTTTGCGGCGGCGCTGCCCGAACGGGTGCGCGCGGTTGTCGCGTTGGATGCGTTATTGCCCGAACCCACCGAATTTACGACACCTGACACGCTGCGCGCCTTTATCGAACAAACGGCGCGTCAAAAACAAAAACCGCCGCGCGTTTTCGACACAATCGAGGCCTATGTCGCCCGACGTGTGGCCCAAGGCAACGATGTGGCCGTGTCCAAGATGCTCGCGCCGCGCGCATTGCATCACGCAGACGATGGGTATGTCCTGCGCGGGGATGCGCGTATGTTTGCAAGCTCTGCGGTGAAATTGAAACCTTCGGATATTAATGATTTCCTGCGCGCGGTGCGCTGTCCGTATTTAAACATTTGGGCCAAGGACGGGATCAAAGTCACGCGTGAAAAACTGCATGACATGGAACGACGGGCCATTGATCTGATGGACTTGTATCAAACGGTTGAAATTGCGGGGGATCACCATTTTCACATGAATGCCACCGTGGCCCCAGTGATTGCAGACCGGATTTTCGCGTTTTTGGACCTTTGATCGGCTGACGGGGCGTCAGTCGAGTTTTGGCAGCGCGGGCAGAAATTCGCCCTGTTGTGACAGGACAAAAGCGCCGCACCCTTTGAC
>RGAJ01000235.1 GCA_009920225.1 Paracoccaceae bacterium | reverse complement strand
GACGCCTATCTTAAATTGATTGGCTAAGTCCTCTGGCTCCTGTCGGATGCCTCCGGCGGGAGTATTTCTGCAAACGTGAAATCCTGTTTTATCCCAAGGAAATACCATGCCCTATACGCCGACACCCTATTTGCCCTATGATTTTGCCAATCGCCGCCACATTGGGCCATCTCCGTCCGAGATGGAAGAGATGCTGCGCGTTGTGGGCGCATCAAGCCTGGATGCATTGATCGATGAGACGGTGCCAAAATCCATTCGTCAGAAAGAGCCGCTTGATTTCGGCAAGCCTTTGTCAGAGCGCAAATTGTTGAACCAAATGCGCGTGACGGCATCGAAGAACAAAGTTCTCACGAGTTTGATCGGGCAGGGGTATTATGGCACTGTCACGCCGCCCGTGATCACGCGCAATATTTTGGAGAACCCCGCGTGGTATACCGCATATACACCGTATCAACCCGAAATTTCACAAGGCCGTTTGGAAGCATTGTTGAATTTTCAAACCATGATTTCGGATTTAACAGGCCTAGATGTGGCAAATGCGTCCCTGTTGGATGAGGCCACCGCATGCGCCGAAGCAATGACCATGGCCCAACGGGTTGCAAAGTCAAAGGCGACCGCATTCTTTGTTGATGAAAATTGCCATCCACAAAATATTGAAGTCATCCAAACCCGTGCGAAGCCTTTGGGGATTGAGGTGATCGTTGGCGACCCTGATCAACTGGATGCAGGCGCCGTGTTTGGCGCGATCTTCCAATATCCCGGAACATATGGGCATATCCGCGACTTTACCGATCAGATGACCGCGCTTCACGATGCCAAAGCGATTGGGATCGTAGCGGCCGATCCGCTTGCCTTAACGCTTCTGAAAGAGCCGGGTGCAATGGGCGCCGATATCGCAGTTGGGTCCACCCAACGTTTCGGCGTTCCCGAAGGATACGGCGGGCCACATGCCGCGTATATGGCAACCAAAGACGCCTATAAACGGAATATGCCAGGTCGGATTGTGGGCATTTCAATTGATTCACATGGAAACAAAGCGTACCGGTTGTCGTTGCAGACACGGGAACAGCACATTCGTCGTGAAAAGGCGACATCGAATGTTTGTACGGCCCAAGCTTTGTTGGCGGTCATGGCATCGTTTTATGCGGTTTTTCATGGTCCAGATGGTTTGAAGGCCATTGCGCAGCGTATTCATCGGAAAACGGTGCGGTTGGCGAAAGGACTGCAGCAAGCCGGATTTGACATCCAGCCTGACGCATTTTTCGATACGATTACCGTTGATGTCGGCCTATTACAGCGCGGTGTTTTACAAGCGGCCGTTAATGAAGGCGTAAACTTGCGCCGTGTTGGCAAGACAAAAGTTGGTATTTCATTGGATGAGCGCAGCCGCCGAACAACAACAGAGGCCGTTTGGCGTGCGTTCGGAATTGACCGCGAGGACACGGATTATACCCCCGAATATCGCATCCCAGATGATATGCAGCGTCAAAGCGCGTATTTGGAACATGACGTCTTTCATATGAACCGCGCGGAAACGGAAATGATGCGGTATATGCGGCGCTTGTCTGACCGTGATTTGGCATTGGATCGCGCGATGATCCCGCTTGGGTCGTGTACGATGAAGCTGAACTCGGCTGCCGAAATGATGCCCGTCAGTTGGCGTGAATTTTCGTTGATGCATCCCTTTGTTCCCAAGGATCAAGCCGAAGGTTATGCCGAGCTTATTGCTGATCTTTGTGACAAACTGTGCAAAATCACAGGGTACGACGGGATGACCATGCAGCCGAATTCTGGTGCGCAGGGTGAATATGCGGGTCTGTTGACCATCGCGGAATATCACGAGGCGAACGGTCAAGGCCATCGCAAGGTGTGTCTGATCCCGATGTCTGCACATGGTACAAATCCAGCCAGTGCGCAAATGGTGGGGTGGACCGTTGTTCCTGTGGAAACTGCAGAAAACGGTGATATTGATGTCGAAGATTTCCGTCAAAAGGCAATCAAGTATTCGAACGAATTGGCGGCCTGTATGATCACATATCCATCGACGCATGGCGTGTTCGAGGAAACAGTGCATGAAATCTGTCAGATCACCCATGACAACGGGGGGCAGGTCTACATCGATGGTGCGAACCTGAATGCGATGGTTGGCCTATCACGCCCTGGTGATTTGGGTGGCGATGTCAGCCATTTGAACCTGCACAAAACCTTTGCCATCCCACACGGTGGTGGGGGGCCAGGCATGGGACCAATCGGGGTAAAGGCGCACTTGATCCCGTTCTTGCCAGAACAAAAAGGCGCGGTCTCTGCGGCGCCATATGGATCGGCGTCGGTGCTGCCCATTTCATGGGCCTATTGTTTGATGATGGGCGGTGCAGGGTTGACCCAAGCGACCCGTGTTGCGATCCTAAATGCAAATTACATCGCAAAACGGCTCGAGGGTGCGTTTGAAGTGTTGTACAAGGGCAAGCAGGGTCGCGTCGCGCATGAATGTATCATTGACGTTCGCCCCTATGCCGAAAGCGCTCATGTCAATGTCGAAGATATTGCAAAACGGTTGATGGACGCAGGGTTTCATGCCCCGACCATGAGTTGGCCTGTTGCTGGTACGCTTATGATCGAACCGACCGAGTCCGAGACAAAGGCAGAGTTGGACCGGTTCTGCGATGCCATGTTGGCCATCCGCGAAGAAATTCGCGAAATCGAAGATGGAACCATGGATCCTGTGAACAACCCTCTAAAGAATGCACCGCATACCGTTGAGGACCTTGTTGGTGATTGGGATCGTCCTTATTCACGCGAACAGGGATGTTTCCCGCGCGGCGCCTTCCGCGTCGACAAATATTGGCCGCCCGTCAATCGGGTAGACAATGCATATGGGGATCGAAACCTTGTTTGTGTTTGCCCGCCCATGTCGGATTACGCACAGGCTGCTGAATAAATAAAAAGCCCGCGATGATCGTCGCGGGCTTTTCACTTTAGGGAGGCGGTTAGAACATCACCGCCTGCCAATTCAACATATCGGTGAATTGGCTACCGCGTTGTTCACGCGAAATTTCCTCAAGCTCTCCGGTCGCAGGGTTCACAAGAATATCTCGGACCGTCAAGGTGCCTTGGACGTCAACTTCTACTGTGAGGCTGATAAGCTGTTCTTTGAACGCGCGTGATAACCGGATTGTCCCGTCCTCATCGACCTCGACGCCTTGAAGGGGGAATTTGTCCACAATACGCAGATCCCCTTGCAACGTTGAAATCAACTCAAGTCTACGTTCATTCTCTGTTTCAATCAAGGTTGCGATAAGATCCCCTTGGTCGGGAGCGTTAAACCTAAAGACCCGACCAGAAGACGCAGGATCTTTCAGCGCGACATCAATGTAGCGGCGATCTGCATCGTTCAATATTTTATCCTGAACCAGATTGGATATTGGAAGCGTTGAATCTACATCTGCACTTGATGCGAGTGATCCTAGGCCATTTACCGTCGCGATGATTGGCTGACCTACATCGATTTGTGCGTTCGACCGTTCATTCAGCCCCAAGGAACGCGCTGCATCTATGATAACGTTCTTTACTTGGATGGACGGGAGCGTGTGGTCAATTTTGGACGATAAGTCAGGTAAGACATTTCGGGCAACTTCCCCGCTGTTGGCGCCAGATGCAGATTTTGTGTTAAGGCTGAATGTCTTGCT
>RGAJ01000234.1 GCA_009920225.1 Paracoccaceae bacterium | reverse complement strand
GCCTCTGACACCCAAGTTGTGCGCAATGACACCGGCGTTTTTGAAGGTGGCGAAATCAGCATGTATTACGACCCGATGATTGCCAAGCTGTGTACATGGGGTCCAACCCGTCTTGAGGCGATTGAACATATGCGCATTGCGTTGGATCGTTTTGAATTGGAAGGGATCGGTCACAACCTGCCATTCTTGGCGGCTGTGATGGATCACCCGAAATTCATTTCGGGCGATATGACGACGGCCTTTATCGCCGAAGAATACCCCGAAGGGTTCACTGGCGTTGAACTGGCCGAAGCAGACCTGCGCCGCATCGCTGCATCCTGCGCTGCGATGAACCGCGTTGCGGAAATTCGCCGCACCCAAGTGTCGGGCTGCATGGACAACCATGAACGCCGCGTCGGCGATGATTGGGTTGTGCAATTACAAGGCCACTCATACCCCGTCACGATCAAGGCAGATCACAGCGGATCAACCGTGACCTTTGCAGATGGCGCATCCATGCGTGTCGAAGGTGATTGGACCCCCGGTGATCAATTGGCGGATATGTCTGTTGATGGGGCCGCATTGGTCATGAAAGTCGGCAAGATTTCGGGCGGCTTCCGCATCCGCAATCGGGGTGCCGATCTAAAAGTACATGTGCGCACCCCGCGTCAGGCGGAATTGGCCGTTCATATGATTGAAAAGGTGCCGCCAGACACGTCCAAGCTGCTCTTGTGCCCAATGCCGGGTCTGATCGTCAAAGTTGACGTTGAAGTCGGCCAAGAAGTTCAAGAAGGCCAAACATTGTGCACCGTTGAAGCGATGAAAATGGAAAACATCCTGCGCGCCGAGCGTAAAGGCATCGTTTCAAAGATCAACGCGGCCGCAGGCGACAGCTTGGCCGTTGATGATGTGATTATGGAATTTGAATAATCAATGATCCAGCCGGCGTTCATAACTGTGATGGTCCCCCCTGTGTGTGGGGGGGGCGATCAACGGGTCTTGGACGCTTTGATTTCGTCTTGGCGTATCTGCATTTTGTCGATTGCACGACTGATTTCGCGGATGCTCCATGGTAAAGGTTTGCGCAGTTTGGTTTGCCCATCTTTGCCAATCAACACGAATGAAAATCCTCGTGGCCATTTGTTCAATAAAACTGGGATCAAGCTCAGAGTCGGCAAAGACAACAATGGGGCGTTTGTCCCAGATGAAATCCGCAAGCGTTTGTTCAGGGCTGGGGGTCACAAAAATGGCGTCATCGGCGTGTGCAAGTGTGCTCAATGCGACAGCGGCGCCGCCAGCCAATGCTACCGTGCGGAGTAAACGTAACATATCTGTCCCTTTGGTTGTTCCCTTATAGATACATATAGGTACGGGACCCTCACAGACCTAGGGAAAAATAAAAGTATTCATACGCGCCCCTGCGCGTCATCCGAAATAGGAGACGAAAATGACAAACGACAAAGCCACATGGCGTAGCCTCGCGGAAAAGGAATTGCGCGGTCGGTCTGTTGAGGATCTGACATGGAACACGCTTGAGGGCATTCCCGTGCAGCCCCTTTACACCGCTGAGGATACCGCCAATCTGCCCCATATGAACACCCTGCCTGGGTTCGAACCTTTTACCCGCGGCGTAAAGGCCACGATGTATGCGGGGCGTCCATGGACCATTCGCCAATATGCGGGCTTTTCTACGGCCGAAGAATCCAACGCGTTCTACCGCAAGGCGCTTGCCGCGGGGCAACAAGGCGTTTCCGTTGCCTTTGACCTTGCCACACACCGCGGATACGACAGCGACCACGAACGCGTCGTAGGTGACGTGGGCAAGGCAGGCGTGGCCATCGATAGCGTCGAAGACATGAAAATCCTGTTCAATGAAATTCCGTTGGACAAAGTGTCGGTCTCTATGACAATGAACGGTGCCGTGATCCCGATTTTGGCGAATTTCATCGTCACCGGCGAAGAACAAGGCCATGACCGTTCGGTTTTGTCAGGCACGATCCAAAACGATATTCTCAAAGAATTCATGGTGCGAAACACCTATATCTATCCGCCCGAACCGTCGATGCGGATCATTGCAGACATCATCGAATATACGTCGAATGAGATGCCAAAATTCAATTCAATCTCGATTTCTGGCTATCACATGCAAGAAGCGGGCGCGAATTTGGTCCAAGAACTGGCCTATACATTGGCGGACGGCAAAGAATACGTGCAAACCGCGATGGCACGTGGCATGGATATCGATAAATTCGCCGGCCGATTGTCGTTCTTTTTCGCGATCGGCATGAACTTTTTCATGGAAGTTGCCAAATTGCGTGCGGCGCGTTTGCTATGGCATCGGATCATGGATGATCTGGGCGCAAAAGATCCGCGTTCCAAAATGCTGCGCACACATTGCCAAACCTCTGGTGTGTCGCTGCAAGAACAAGATCCCTATAACAACGTGATCCGCACCGCATATGAAGCGATGAGCGCGGTTTTGGGCGGGACACAATCCTTGCATACAAACGCACTGGACGAAGCTATCGCATTGCCGACCGAGTTTTCTGCACGCATTGCACGCAATACGCAGTTGATTTTGCAAGAAGAAACAGGCGTGACCAATGTGGTCGATCCATTGGCTGGATCCTATTACATCGAAAAACTGACCGCGGATTTGGCAGATGCAGCATGGGCGTTGATCCAAGAGGTTGACGAAATGGGTGGCATGACCAAAGCCGTGGCATCGGGCATGCCCAAGCTGCGCATTGAGGAAACCGCCGCCCGTCGTCAGGCCGATATTGACCGCGGCGCTCAGGTCATCGTTGGTACAAACAAATACCGTTTGGCCCAAGAAGAAGCGATCGACATTCTTGATGTTGATAACGTGGCCGTGCGTGAGGCACAGGTGAAACGTTTGGACCACATTCGCGCGACCCGCGACCAAGCGGCCTGTGATGCGGCCTTGGCGGAACTGACCCGTCGCGCATCCGAGGGTGGAAACCTTCTTGAAGCCGCGGTCGAAGCCGCCCGTGCACGTGCATCCGTAGGAGAGATTTCAATGGCAATGGAAAACGTATTTGGCCGTCATCGTGCCGAAGTGAAAACACTTGCGGGTGTTTACGGTGCCGCATACGAGGGCGATGAAGGGTTCGCAGCGATCCAAAAATCGGTTGAGGACTTCGCCCAGGAGGAGGGGCGCCGCCCTCGTATGTTGGTTGTAAAAATGGGCCAAGACGGTCACGATCGTGGGGCCAAGGTGATTGCAACCGCATTTGCCGACATTGGTTTTGATGTGGATGTGGGGCCTTTGTTCCAAACGCCCGAAGAGGCCGCACAAGACGCGATTGACAATGACGTTCATGTCATCGGCATTTCGTCACAAGCGGCGGGCCACAAGACCTTGGCACCAAAGCTGATTGAGGTTTTGAAAGAACGTGATGCCAGCGATATTTTGGTGATCTGCGGCGGGGTCATTCCACAGCAAGATTATGATTTCTTGAAAAACGCAGGGGTCAAGGCGATCTTTGGACCAGGAACAAACATCCCATCGGCAGCCCAAGATATCCTGAACCTGATCCGCGCCGCACGCGGTTAAGGTTTTTTCATCCGACACATGAAAAAAGCCACCCAAGTGATTGGGTGGCTTTTGTTTTATTGTAATGCGTGATGCGTTAGGCTGTTGCGTCAACCGCCGGCTTTGACGTGGTTGCCATCAACACGACATATCCCAAAATCGCAGAAATGATTGATCCGGATAGA
>RGAJ01000233.1 GCA_009920225.1 Paracoccaceae bacterium | reverse complement strand
CCGCGTATATGGGACAGCATCGGCCGATTGGATTTGGTTCCCGTCGACAGACGTGTGACTGGGATTGGCGCCTCTTACAACATGGCGCCCTTTACCCATATCAGCCTTGATCGTCCCGGGCGTTTTACAAATGGCAGCTATGGCGTCTATAGCGCGGGCAACAGCGAAGAAGTCGCAATTCGCGAAGTCGCCTATCACCACGCCCGCTTTATGGCAGACACTGCGCAACCAGTGGGGTGGACGTCGCAATTTCGCGTCTTGATCGCGTCCTTGGATGCCACGCTGCATGATGTGCGCGGCATTCCGGCATATCACCACCCATCGGATTATAGTGCATCGCAGGCGCTGGCGCTTCGTTTGCGCGCAGATGGCAGCGACGGCATTCTATATGACAGCGTGCGCTGCGCAGGGGGGGAATGCGTGGGGCTATTTTGGCCCGATGTGATCGCGATCCCTGTGCAGGGGGATCACTATGATTTTCATTGGGATGGCCGCACCGTGGACCAAGTTTTCAATCGAACGACGCGGCAAACGTTTTTATTGTGACGCACCGCGCGATCGGCTGTTTCGTTTTTTGATCGGCATCGGGCGTACATGCATTTCGATGTGATCAAACAGATATCCCACAATATTTTTGCGTGTCGCAGCCTCGATCCCTTCGAATCCGGGCGAAGAGTTCACTTCCAACACTTTTGGCCCATCGTTTGAGCGCAATAAATCAACGCCGGCAAGTTTCAGGCCAAAGGCCTTGGCCGCACGAATGGCGGTTTCGCGTTCATCTTTGGTGATGCGGACGGATTTTGCAGTGCCGCCTTGGTGCAGGTTCGACCGAAAATCCCCAGCTGCCGCCGTTCGTTTAATTGACGCCACCACCTTGTTATCAATCACCAAACACCGGATGTCTTCGCCATTTGCCTCTTTGACGAAATCTTGCACCAAGAAATTCGCCTTGAGCCCGCGAAACGCGGAAATAACCGATTGCGCGGCCTTTTTGGTTTCGGCCAGAACAACGCCCTTGCCTTGGGTGCTTTCCATCAATTTGATGATAAGCGGCGCAGACCCCACAAGGCTGATCAAACTGTCGGTATCTTTGGGTGAGGCCGCAAAGGCCGTATGGGGCATGCCAATTTTATGCAGTGCCATCAATTGATGGGCTTGCAATTTGTCGCGGCTTGCCGCGATCCCTTGTGATCCGTTTACGCAATAGGTGCCAATTGTTTCAAACTGGCGAATGACAGCCGTGCCATATTGGGTGACGGATGTGCCAATGCGCGGGATGACAGCATCAAATCGCGGCAGGCGTTTTCCGTCATAATAGACTTCTGGTGATAGGGCATTTATTTCCATATAACAACGGCTTGTATCAATAACTTCGACAACATGCCCACGCTTTGTACCCTCATCAATGACGCGGCGTGTGGAATAGTTGTCTTCGCGACTGAGCACAGCGATCCGCAATGCGCGTGGGGCTGCGCTATCGCGCATTGCCTTGCCTGAATGATAGACGTCATAGGACAACTCTGGCTGACAAAACCGATCTGTGGCCGACACTGTGATCCCGTCCAACAGCGCCTGACGTCCCACCAACATGTGGGATTGCATGCCTGCGCGATTGGTCAATGTGACCTCGATCGGCCACGCCTGATCGCCGACTTGGAACAGCGTTTCAATGACATAGCGCATTTCGCTTTCGCCATTTGATGACGTCACTTCGCGCCGATCAATCACAGGGGCAGAACACGCAATAACCAGATCACCACGACCGGGCACAGGATGCACCAAGAACCGCACATGGGGATTGTCCACCGTTCCAAACGGTTCGATGTCAAAGGCATGAAGCGCGGATGTGCGCGCGCCCGTATCAATTTTGGCCTTGATTGCAGGCAAACCCAAATGGGGCAGGCTGATCCATTCTTCCCACCCAAAGGTCATCATATGTGTCATGTCGGTGATTCCGATATTTCAAAAATAGAAACCTCCGCTATCCGAGTTTTGTAACAGCGGCAAGAATGTAAATTTTCCCTTGGCTTTTTGGTAAACTTAATTCACATGGGGGCTATGACACAGCGTATTTCTTTTTCCCTGAATGCCACCGATGGCAAAGCGCGTACTGGCGTTTTGTCGACACCGCGTGGTGACATCCGTACCCCTGCGTTTATGCCCGTTGGCACCGCCGCGACGGTCAAGGCCATGATGCCTGATAGTGTGCGATCCACGGGGGCAGATATTTTATTGGGCAACACCTATCATCTGATGTTGCGCCCTACGGCCGAACGGATTGATGCGTTGGGGGGATTGCATAAATTCATGAATTGGGACCGCCCGATCCTGACCGACAGCGGTGGGTTTCAGGTGATGTCCCTGTCAGGTTTGCGCAAGCTGACCGAAGAGGGCGTCACATTCAAATCCCACGTTGACGGATCGAAACATCACCTTACACCCGAACGGTCGATGGAAATCCAACGTCTTTTGGGCAGCGATATCGTGATGTGCTTTGATGAATGCCCTGCATTGCCCGCAGATCGCGACCGTATCGTGCAGAGCATGCGCCTGTCGATGCGATGGGCCGCGCGCTCACGCGATGCCTTTGGTGATCGTCCGGGTCATGCGCTGTTTGGAATTCAACAAGGCGGCTTGGAACAAGATTTCCGCGCCGAAAGCGCCGAGGCGCTGCAAAAGATTGGCTTTGACGGCTATGCCATCGGCGGTTTGGCGGTTGGCGAAGGACAAGAGGCAATGTTTGGCTGTTTGGATTTTGCGCCGGATATGTTGCCAACGGACAAGCCGCGTTACCTGATGGGTGTTGGAAAGCCCGATGATATCGTTGGCGCGGTGAAACGCGGCGTCGATATGATGGATTGTGTTTTGCCGTCACGCTCGGGCCGCACAGGTCAGATTTTTACCCGTCGCGGTGTGTTGAACATCAAAAACGCACGACATCTAAACGACCCGCGCCCCTTGGACGAAGCCTGTTCGTGCCCTGCGTGCCGAAATTACAGCCGCGCTTATCTGCACCATGTCTTCAAAAGCCAAGAAATCATCAGCTCAATGGTGCTGACATGGCATAATTTGCAATATTACCAAGATCTTATGCAAGGTATGCGCGACGCCATTGCGACAGGCAAATTTGATGAATTTGAAAAGGCATTCCACGACGGCCGCGCCGCAGGGGATATTGATCCGCTTTAGGATTACGCAGCCAAGGTTGCGCCGCTTTTGGTCGTATCCTGCACCAGCGCCCGCGCTTTTTGTCCTTTGAGAAAGGGACGCGCGGGGCTGTGGCATAGGCCAGTAAGCGTCATCAGTTCTGGAAACAGCATGTACAGCTCGCGTCGGGCATCTGCCGACAAGGCGCGCACCGCCTCGGGGCCGATATAAAAGGATTCTGAAAAGCATCCATTTGCCATGATGATTTCATGATCATCAAACATGATGTTGTAATAGGTGACAGGGTCAAGATCGCTGACACGCTCAATACCCGCGATCCCGATCAAATCTTTGGCGGGGATCAAAACTTCGTTTGATGCGCACACACGATAGGCGTCATTCGGGCGCAGATGGATCCGATGCTGTGGCGATACGAACAAATTCGTTTCGGGCACGCGCTCGCCCAATGACCCGGCCTGTATTCGGATAGGGCGCAAGTTTTCGCGTTCGCGCAAATCACGGCGCGACAGGGGTGAACAGCCTTTCCACAACAGCGGTTTATAGCCGTGATCA
>RGAJ01000232.1 GCA_009920225.1 Paracoccaceae bacterium | reverse complement strand
GATCACCTTTCAGACTGGGCGCGTTTTAGCGCCCAGTTTTAGTTTTGGCCAAATGGCTGAACGAACATGGTTGGGTCTAGCCGGGCCTAAAAATCTGGGCCGATGCTTGACAAAGTCTGATCGCGCTAAAGCGATACCAAAATAACTTACGTCGGTGTTATTAAATCGCAAACCTAACGGTTTTGGGCGTCGACAAATGCATCTATCAACGCATAGGCATCATCGCTTGCCCAATCGGCATCGCCGGGCAGGCGGCCGATCTCGAAACCTTCGGCATCGATTAACAGGGTCATTGGCAGCCCAACAACACCCAGCCCACGCGCCAAGGTCCCCTTTGGGTCATTGTTTTTGGCAAGGTTTTTGATCTGTGCATCGGCAAAGAATTTATCAATCGCACTTTGGCTATTTCGCATCGTTGCGATTGTGACCACTTCGAATGTGTCGCCGCCTTTGTCAGATTGTAACTGTGCCAAAGACGGCATTTCTTTGCGGCATGGCGCACACCAAGTTGCCCAAAGATTGACCAAAATCGATTTGCCTTTGAAATCGCCCAAGGTGATTTCGGCGCCCGTTTCGTCGAAAAACGCAATTTGTGCGGGTTCAGTGGGCGTTGAATGCAAAACCATTTTTTTCATGTCGCCGTCGCGCAACGCGTTCAAATCATCAAAGTTCGCGTCCCCCGCAAACGACATGTTTGCACCCAAGCCAAGAGCCGTATAAAGAACCATCAAACGAAAAAGATGCATGTAACCCTCCGAAAGGCACTGTCATGTCAAACAATTCCTCGAACCAAATGTGGGGTGGCCGTTTCGCCGCTGGTCCTGACGCGATCATGGAGGCGATCAATGCCTCAATCGGTTTTGACAAACGCATGGCGGAACAAGACATCCGTGGTTCGCGGGCCCATGCCGCAATGTTGGCGGCACAAGGCATTCTTACAGATAACGAAGCCGCCGCCATTCGGGAAGGCCTGCTCACGGTTTTGTCAGAAATTCAGTCAGGAAATTTTGAATTTTCGACCGCTCTTGAAGATATTCACATGAACGTCGAAGCGCGTTTGAAAGAAATCGTTGGCGAACCTGCGGGGCGTTTGCACACCGCGCGGTCGCGCAATGATCAGGTCGCGACCGATTTTCGCCTTTGGGTGCGTGACCAATTCGATGCGGTAGAGCAGGGTCTATTGGCATTGATCAATGCATTGTTGGTTCAGGCTGAACACGGCGCAGATTGGGTGATGCCAGGGTTCACGCATTTGCAAACCGCACAGCCCGTGACATGGGGGCATCATATGATGGCCTATGTTGAAATGCTGGGCCGTGATTTGTCGCGCGTTCGCGATGCGCGCAAACGGATGAATGAATGCCCCTTGGGGTCGGCGGCGTTGGCGGGCACTTCCTTTGACATCGATCGTCACATGACATCTGCGGATTTGGGGTTTGATCGGCCGACGGCGAATTCATTGGATGCGGTATCGGATCGTGATTTCGCGTTGGAATTTTTGTCCGTCGCGTCCATTTGTGCGATGCATCTGTCCCGCTTTGCCGAAGAACTTGTGATATGGTCATCCGCGCAATTCCGTTTTGTGACCCTGTCGGATCGGTTTTCCACGGGATCCTCGATCATGCCGCAAAAGAAAAACCCCGACGCGGCCGAATTGATCCGCGCCAAGGTGGGTCGGATTTTTGGGGCGAACGTCGCGCTTATGATGGTGATGAAAGGGCTACCATTAGCCTATTCCAAAGACATGCAAGAAGACAAAGAACAAGTCTTTGATGCGGCTGACAACCTGATGTTGGCCTTGGCCGCCATGGAAGGGATGGTCAAAGACATGTCTGCAAACGTCGATAACTTGGCTGCTGCGGCAGGATCAGGTTTTTCAACGGCGACCGATTTGGCCGATTGGCTGGTGCGCGCCGTTAATATGCCATTCCGTACCGCCCATCATGTTACAGGCACCTTGGTCGCCATGGCCGAAAGCAAAGGCTGTGATTTGGCGGATCTGTCGATCGAGGATATGAAATCCGTCCACGATGAGATCACCGAAGATGTTTATTCTGTTTTGACAGTAGAAAATTCCGTGAAATCTCGCATGTCCTATGGTGGCACTTCACCGGCGCAAGTGCGCGTTCAAATCCAACGTTGGAAAGATGTTTTGGCATGATACGCATCGTCTTGGCATCACTCTTGATATTGGCTGCTTTGGCTGGATGTGGCGTGGACGGCGCGCCACGTTCGCCAAACGAGGTAGAACAAGAGGGCAAAGCCTAGGGTGTCGCACTGTGTTTTCCCGCTTTAGTTAAACTAAACTGTGCCGCAATAACGTGATATTGCAATGTTCCCCGCGCGGCATTACCAATTGTGCAACTGACCGATAGGGGATCGTTATGAGTCATCTAAAATTTGCATCCGGTATCTCACGCCTTGGCACCGAATCCGCCTTTATGGTTCTGGCACGTGCGCAGAAATTGGCGGCCCAAGGCAAAGACATTATCAACCTTGGGATCGGCCAACCCGATTTTCGTACCCCTGAACATATTGTCCAAGCGGGGATCAAAGCGTTACAAGACGGCCATCACGGATACACCCCTGCCAACGGCCTGCCCGTTCTGCGCGAAGCGGTCGCGGCCGATTTGGAAAAGCGTCACGGCGCACAGGTAAACCCTGACAACATTATCGTGGTGCCCGGTGGCAAACCCACCATGTTCTTTGCCGTTTTGATGTTTGGTGAACCCGGTGCGGAAATCATGTACCCGAACCCGGGGTTTCCCATCTATGAATCCGTGATCAAATATTCGGGCGCCACCCCTGTGCCCATCGCGTTAAAAGAGGAAAACGGTTTTGCGTTCGACGCCGATAACGTATTGTCGCAAATCACCGAACGCACGCGTTTGATCATCATCAACAGCCCCGCCAATCCGACCGGCGGTGTCACCCCGAAAGAGGAGATTGACAAGCTGGTCGCAGGGTTGGCCAAACATCCGCATGTCGCGTTGATGTCGGACGAAATCTATAGCCAGATGTTGTATGACGGGCGTGAACATGTCAGCCTGTTGAACTATCCCGAAATTCGCGACCGTCTGATCGTGTTGGATGGGTGGTCGAAAACCTATGCCATGACAGGATGGCGCATGGGTTTTGCGGTGTGGCCCGATGCGATGGTCGATCCGGTAACGCGGCTGTGTATCAATGACCATTCTTGCGTGAATGCGTCGGCACAATTTGCGGGTCTGGCCGCATTGACGGGGCCACAAGATGCGGTTCACGAAATGGTCGCGCAATTTGATGACCGCCGGCGCGTGATTGTTCAGGCGTTGAATGATTTGCCAGGCGTCACCTGTACCGATGCGGCAGGCGCATTTTATGCGTTTCCCAATATCAGCGGCACAGGGTTAACATCGATGCAGGCGCAAGATTTGTTTTTGGACAAAGCGGGGGTTGCCACCATCGCGGGCACCAGCTTTGGCAAATTTGGCGAAGGCTATATTCGCTTTTCCTATGCCAATAGCAAAGAAAACATCCTGCGCGCCATTGATCGGATTCGCGAAATCTTGTGATCGGGGTTTTCAGGCGCGGGGCGATGCTGTATGCGGATGAAAACCGATTAAGGACGAGGGTCTGATGGATCATTTTCTGTACAAAAACGGCACGCTTTACGCCGAGGATGTGGCGATTAACGATATTGCCGCCGCCGTTGGAACGCCCTTTTACGTCTATTCCACCGCGACGCTAAAACGTCATTTTCAGCTGTTTGATGATGCGCTGGCAGGCACCGACCATTTG
>RGAJ01000231.1 GCA_009920225.1 Paracoccaceae bacterium | reverse complement strand
GTGACTTCGTCAAAATCACGGGCGCTGGTTTGAAAGAAAGCCACGTTCATGATGTTCAAATTACACGCGAAAGCCCGAATTATCGGATCGGATAATCAATGACCCCCGCTGCACGTGTCGCCGCTGCGATTACAATATTAGACGCCATTTTGGATGGCCATTCGGCAGAGGGGGCATTGACCCATTGGTCCAGAAACAGTCGTTTCGCGGGATCAAAGGATCGCGCAGCCGTGCGCGATCACGTCTATTGCGCATTGCGTCGCAAGGCATCGTCGCTTGGCGTGACACGCGGGACGACAGGGCGCGATTGGATGCGCGGCTTTTTGTTTAATGCGGGCGAAGATTTATCAAGCATCTTTGGTGTGGGTGGCCATTCCCCCGATGCCCTGTCGGACGATGAAACAACATTTTATCCCGATCTAGATCCCGCCACTGCGCATGATATTCCGAACTGGCTCTGGGACCGTTGGGTAGAGGACCTTGGCGAAGACGCGAGCGCCACGGCCAAAAATCTGTTTGATGCCGCCCCAATTTTTTTGCGCGTCAATCTTTTGAAATCGACCCGCGATGCCGCAATTGCCGCGCTTGCGGCCGATGGAATTGACGTGGTCGCGCATGCGCATGTGGACACCGCCTTGCGTGTTCAGGCGCGTGGCGGAAAACTTGCACACTCTGCTGCTTACTCGGATGGGTTGGTGGAATTACAAGACGCCTCATCACAGGCGTCTGTCATGGTTTTACCGCGCGAAGATGGCGGCCCAGTGTTGGATTATTGCGCAGGTGGTGGCGGAAAGTCATTGGCGCTTGCTGCGTGGCTATCGACCGAAGTGGACGCATTTGACGTTGACAGCGCCCGCATGCGCGATATTCCCGATCGTGCACAGCGCGCCGGCGCAGCGGTGAATGTATTACATGATGAAAATGAAATAAAGCATTCGTATAAAACAATATTCATCGATTCGCCCTGTTCTGGATCAGGAACGTGGCGCCGCGATCCACAGGGGAAATGGGCGTTAACAGCGGACCGTTTGTCCGAACTTGTCCGTATCCAAGGTGACATCTTAAACGATATCTGCACACGCGTCGCTGAGGGTGGATCATTGATATATGCAACCTGTTCCGTGCTTGCCTGCGAAAACCGCGATCAAGTGGAACAGTTTTGCCGTCTGAACCCAAATTGGCAGGTCACGCAGATGATCCAATCTGTACCAAATGACGACGGAGACGGTTTTTTTGTGGCACGTTTGACACAAAAAAATAGCTGATACATCGGCGAAAATCTCGTTACCTGATTAACGAGATTTTAAGACCTCACATGAAACATCAGACCATTCATGTAGGAGACCGCCCAAGTGCCCCATCGCGCCGTTTCAATGCAACACTTTCCCACGGACCATCACAGTCCTTTCAAATCCCGTGTCGCGGCGATTTCGATGGTCTTGCTTTTGGCGTTGGGGGTGATCGCGTTCAGCCAATCGAATGGTTTGCAACACTCTGCAGTTTTTCGTTTGATCGGCATGTTTTTGGTGTGCTTTGAGTTTTTTCCAATTTTGCACCTTGCCTTTGATCGGTGGATGCAATCCCGAATTTCACGCCATATCGCGTTGTTTTTCCAACATGATCGCGCCTATTGTATTTCGACCAACGATATTGGTGTGGTGATTGGGGCCAATCAATCGGCACAGGCTGCGACAAAAGCCAAAGTAGGCGGCAGTTTGACAGATTGGTTTTGCCCATTTTTGCCCGATGCAGCGTCGGTTATTTCCAAAATGCGCCGCGCGCTTTTGGCGCAGACCTTTGTCGAAGATATCATTTTGACGGATGACGGTCATTGGCGTCTGTCCGCTTGGAAACAAGTGCAGTCGCGGGTGCTCTGGCGGCTTGATCGGTTAAGTTTGCAAGAGGGGGATGTCACATTTCCTTCGCCGATCCCTGCGATCAAGGTATCCCATTCTGGCAGCATCCGCGCACTGAACCAGTCGGCGCGCGACATTTTAGGGGCGCATGCATCGCAATTGTTCCAAATCACCGGCCCGCAAAATATGATGTGGAACGCTGTAAATACGCTTGAAACCCGATCCGGCGCTCGCGATTTTTTCGTTGTTCACCGAACACTCGACACAGGAACCGAGATTTTTTTATTGCCGCCCGATACGGAAAACATCGTTCAGCCAGAAAGCAGCGATTTCGAAATGCTGCCTGTGCCCATGATCAAGCTGAGCGTGGATGGCACCATCGTTCAAGTGAATTCATACGCAAGCCAGCGTTTGGATATTGAGCCAAATCAAAATGTCATAATCCAAGACCTGTTAGGTGGGTTAGGCCGCTCAATCCCCGATTGGATCGAAGATGCGATTCAAGGTCGGTCGATCAATCATCCCGAATTTCTGCGCCTCGCGCGGCGCGACAAAGAGGTGTTCGTCCAAGTTATCTTGAACCGCATTAAATTGGGGCATGAAGACGGGCTGATTGCCGTTTTATCCGATGCGACTGAGCTCAAATCACTCGAGGCACAATTCGTTCACAGTCAGAAGATGCAAGCCATCGGCCAATTGGCAGGGGGCGTTGCCCATGATTTCAACAATCTGTTGACGGCAATCACGGGTCATTGTGATCTGTTGTTGTTGCGACACGATGATCAATCCCAAGATTTCGCGGATCTGACGCAAATAAACCAAAACGCCAATCGCGCAGCTGCGCTGGTGTCGCAATTACTTGCGTTTTCACGCAAACAAACCTTGCGGCCCGAACCGTTGAATATGCGGGATACATTGGCTGATTTGACGCATTTGTTGAACCGTTTGGTCGGGGAAAAGGTCGAATTGGATTTAACCCACGATCCGCGCCTACGCCATGTCCGCGCGGATAAACGACAGTTGGAACAGGTTTTGATGAATCTTGTGGTCAACGCGCGCGATGCTATGCCCGACGGCGGACGCATCGAGATCCAGACAAAAAATTTGCAAATTCTTGAACCCATGATGCGCGATCGTGTCACCATACCGGTTGGCGAATACGTTAAAATCTCTGTCCGCGATCAAGGCTGTGGGATTGCCGCAGACAAATTGTCAAAGATCTTTGAACCGTTTTACACCACAAAACGAATTGGCGAGGGCACGGGATTGGGTCTTTCGACCGCATATGGGATCGTAAAGCAAACGGGCGGCTATATATTTGTCGACTCCGCCTTCGGACAAGGCACCGAATTCACGCTTATTTTCCCGGCAATCGACCCAGATCCAATCGTCGCCACTCCACAAAGTGATCCTCAGAAAAAAGCAAATACCCGCCACGACGTCGGTGTGATCTTACTGGTCGAAGACGAAGCGCCTGTGCGCACCTTTGCGTCACGCGCGTTGAAATTGCGGGGACATCAAGTCATCGAAGCCTGTTCCGCCGAAGAAGCTTTGGAAAAGCTAAAAGACCAAAACCTGCGTATTGATGTGTTTGTTACCGATATCGTTATGCCTGGGCGGGATGGTCCGAGTTGGGTGAAAGAGGCATTGATCGAACGGCCCAACACGCGCGTCGTCTTTGTTTCGGGATATGCCGAAGATGTGTTGGAAACCCAACAGGCAAGCGTTCCAAATTCGGTGTTTTTACCCAAGCCGTTTTCCTTGGACGCCTTGACCCAAACTGTGCAAAATCAAATTCACTAACGCCGCGCTGAATGCCATAGATCGAACTGATCGGCGCATTTCCGACGTAGCTTTGAGTCAAGTTTGGGATCAAGCGTCAACTGTGATTTTGGTGAAACATTCACTTGGGGCAGCGTGATTTCACGTTGAAACCGATCTTGTAAAAA
>RGAJ01000024.1 GCA_009920225.1 Paracoccaceae bacterium | reverse complement strand
ATGCACACAACACCCCGACAGACACCGATTTCCGATCCCGCTGCGTGGCAGACCTGCGCAATCGTCGCAAGCACGGGATGACGGTGATTGCCGATGCTTTGGCGCAAAGCCCGCTCAACGCGCGACAGGCGGTGCAAAGTTATGCGTGGTTGACCGATTGCATTGTATCGGCTGTGTGGCATATTTCATCGACGATCCTTCACCCGAACCCTACCCCGACCGAAGGGGAAAAACTCTCCGTGATTGCGGTTGGCGGATATGGTCGCGGGGAAATGGCGCCCGCTTCTGATGTCGATCTGTTGTTCCTGACACCTTACAAAATCACCCCATGGTCCGAAAGCGTGATTGAAACCATGCTGTATATCCTGTGGGATCTGCGGCTCAAGGTTGGGCATTCCTCACGCACGGTGCGCGATTGTTTGCGACTGGGTGCCGAAGATTTCACAATTCGCACCGCGATGATGGAACATCGGTTCATCTGTGGCGATGCGGATTTGGCAAAAGACTTGGACAACAAGTTGTGGAAAGATCTGTTCTTGGGATCTGAGCGCGAGTTTGTCGAAGCAAAATTGGCCGAACGCGACGAGCGCCACGAAAAGCAAGGCGGCCAGCGGTTCATGGTAGAGCCCAACGTCAAAGAGGGCAAAGGCGGCCTGCGTGACCTGCAATCGCTGTTTTGGATCGCGAAATATGTTCACCACGTCCATTCGGTCGGTGAATTGGTGAAACTGGGTTTCTTTCGCCCCGAAGAATACGCCATTTTTACCGCGGCCGAAAATTTCCTTTGGGCGGCGCGCTGCCATCTGCATTTGGCGGCAGGACGCGCGACCGAACAATTGACCTTTGATCTGCAGGTCGAAGTTGCATCGAGCATGGGGTACACGGATCGGGCAGGACGCCGCGCCGTCGAAGTCTTTATGCAAGATTATTTCCGCCATGCCACGGGTGTGGGCGATCTGACCCGCATTTTCCTAACCGCGCTTGAGGCAACCCATACCAAAGACGCACCATTGTTGGAACGGATCTTCCGTCGCCGGCCACGGGTCAAATCCGATTACAGCGTCGTGCACAACCGCCTGACATTGCGGGATCCAAATAGCTTTCAATCCGATCCGATCAACATTTTGCGGGTCTACGAAGAAGCCCTGCGCACAGGTCTTTTGATCCACCCCGAAACCATGCGTTTGATCGCGGCGAACCTGCATTTGATCGATGACAAAATGCGCAATGATCCCGAAGCGCAGCGTATCTTTTTGGATCTGTTGTTAAAACACGGAAACCCCGAACGCGCGCTACGGCGCATGAATGAATTGGGGGTATTGTCAACCTTTATCCCCGAATTTGAACCCATCGTCGCCATGATGCAATTCAATATGTATCACAGCTATACGGTGGATGAACACACGATCCAATGCATCCGCAATCTGGCGCAAATCGAACGCGAAGAGCTGGTCGAAGAATTGCCCATCGCATCCTCGATCCTGAAAGAGGGCATCAATCGCAAGGTAATCTATGTGGCGCTTTTGCTGCATGATATCGGCAAGGGCCGCCCCGAGGATCATTCGGTCTTGGGCGCGAAAATCGTCCGCAAAGTCGCCCCGCGTTTGGGGCTGAACAAGGAAGAGGTCGACACAGCCGAATGGCTGGTGCGCTATCACTTGCTTATGTCTGACATGGCGCAAAAACGCGATATTGCCGATCCTCGTACCGTGCGCGATTTTGCCAAGGCGGTGCAAACCGTCAAGCGGTTGGATTTATTGACGGTGCTCACGGTCTGCGACATTCGCGGGGTTGGCCCCACGACATGGAACAACTGGAAAGCGGCGCTGATCCGCGCGCTCTATCGTCAGACACGTCGCGCGCTAGAAGACGGGCTTGAGGCGTTGAACCGCGAAAACCGCGGGAACGAAGCGCACCAAGCCTTGCAAACCGAATTGCGTGGCTGGACCAAAGATGACATCGCGGCAGAAATCGCGCGGCATTACCCACCCTATTGGCAGGGGCTTCATGTGACTGCGCATGTGGTCTTTGCCACATTGCTGCGCGACTTGGGTGACAATGAAATCCGGCTTGACCTGCATCCTGACGAAGACCGCGACGCGACGCGAATTTGCTTTGCGCTTGTCGATCACCCGGGTATCTTTTCACGCCTTGCGGGGGCTTTGGCCTTGGTTGGTGCAAACGTCGTTGACGCGCGCACCTATACATCAAAAGACGGCTTTGCCACCGCAGCGTTTTGGGTCCAAGACAGCGAAGGCACCCCCTATGACGCCGCGCGTTTGCCCCGCCTGCGCACCATGATCGAACGCACGCTCAAGGGTGAAGTCGTGGCCCGCGATGCCATCAAGGAAAAAGATAAATTCAAAAAACGCGAAAAGGCGTTCAAAGTCCCAACCAATATCAGCTTTGATAACGACGGGTCAGAAATCTATACAATCATCGAAGTTGACACCCGCGACCGTCCAGGGTTGTTGTTTGATTTGACCCGCACCTTGGCCAATTTGAACATCTATATCGCCTCTGCCGTGATCGCGACCTATGGCGAACAGGTGGTTGATACCTTTTATGTCAAAGACATGTTTGGGCTGAAATTCTATAGCGAAAGCAAACAACGCAGTATAGAACGAAGCCTACGCGACGCGATCACCAAGGGCGTTGAGCGGGCAGAGGGGTAATACATGCTACGCGGCTTTATGACAGTCGGATTCTGGACATTAATGAGCCGCGTGTTGGGCATGCTGCGCGAAATCATGTTGTTTGCCTTGATCGGCGCGGGTCCTGTGTTGGACGCGTTTTTCGCGGCTTTTCGCCTGCCCAATATGTTTCGCCGGTTTTTTGCCGAAGGCGCGTTTAACGCGGCCTTTGTGCCGATGTTTTCCAAACGGCTTGAAGCCGATGAAAATCCGATTGGCTTTGCCAATCAAGCCATGGGTGGCTTGGCCTTTGTTCTGTTGATCCTGTCGGGATTGGCGATGGTCTTTATGCCGCTTCTTGTTTGGGCCACGGCCAGCGGTTTTGCGGGGGACGACCGATTTGACCTGACGGTGGATTTCGGCCGCGTCATGTTTCCCTATATCTTTTTCATTTCATTGGCGGCCCTTTTGTCAGGGGCATTGAACGCGAAACGCCATTTTGCGATGGCCGCTGCGGCGCCTGTGTTTTTGAACATCTTGATCATCATAGCCTTGGGGATTGCGTGGATCATGGGCCAAGACGCGGTGCTCTGGCTGATCTGGACGGTGCCTGTGGCGGGCGTTGTGCAATTGGCGATGGTCTGGATCGCGGCGCGGCGCGCGGGATTGCCCATCACCGTATCGCGCCCGCGTTGGACACCAGAGATGAAACATCTGGTAGCGGTTGCCCTTCCTGCTGCGCTGGCAAATGGTGTTGTGCAGATCAATTTGTTGGTTGGTCAATTGGTGTCGTCCCAAACCACGGGTGCGATCAGCTGGCTGTATGGTGCGGATCGCTTGTATCAACTGCCCTTGGGCGTTGTGGGGATCGGCATTGGCATTGTGTTGTTGCCAGAACTGTCGCGCCGTCTCAAGGCTGGGGATACTTCAGGATCGGCACAGGCCTATAACCGCGCGTCGGAAATTTCCATGATCCTGTCCTTGCCCGCAGCGGCAGCGTTGATCGCGATCCCAGTGCCCTTGGCAGCGGCGCTCTTTCAGCATGGCGCAACCGGTCGGTCCGATATTTTGGCGATTGGGTTGGCGACCGCAATCTATGGCTTGGGATTGCCTGCGTTCATTTTGCAAAAGCTGGTTCAACCGGTGTTTTTCGCAAACGAAGACACCAAAACGCCATTCCGCTTTGCGGTGATTTCCATGATCATCAATGCCGTATTGGCAATTGGTTTGATGCCTTGGCTGGGGTGGATTTCCCCCGCGATTGCGACAACGGTTTCGGCATGGGCGATGGTTGGCATGCTCATGCGATCGGCACGCCAATTCGGTGGCGTAGCCCGTTTGTCGAATGATGTAAAATCACGCATCATACGGGCCGGCATTGCATCTGTGGGCATGGCCGCCGCGCTCTTTGCGCTGTCCTTCGGTGCAGACCCCTATGTGCAAACCACGCTGATGCGTGTGGGCTTGGCTGTGGCTTTGATGGTGCTCGGCATGGCGCTGTATGCAGGCCTTGCACAGATGCTTGGCGCGGTGAACTTTCGCCGATTGAAAGCCGATCTTTTGCGCCGACATTAATCGCGGCGGATCATCATCAACAATCGCCCCCACCCGCCGGGGGCAACGATGAAAGACACCAAAAACCCAAAGGCAAAGGCCGCAAGATCGGCGATCCACGTATAGCCCACGTCGAAAAAGATCCCGAACACAAGCTGAATGCCCATCAGCATCGCAATGAGTGAAAACGCACTGAGCTGTGGTCCGTGGCCCGCGCGCAAGACCAACCAGCTGATATAGGAATAGCCCCCGATCAATCCATACACCCCAACATACGACCCAAAGAGCCATTCGTTCACAGGGGCTGCATAGACAAACACCAACGCGCCAAAAATGGCCGATCCAAAATACACCACCAAGACCGACACCGCGTTATACACTGTTCCCACCATACGCCCCATTGCCAAAAACAAGGCAATCGCAACACCTGTGGAAATCGTCGATCCATTCACAAATGAAAAGGTGATGAACCGTTTCAAATGTTCCGCAGGGTAATAGGAATTGTCCCACATCCATTGCGCCACAGTTGGCGAAATCCCGTATTCTTGGATCGCATTGATGCGCCATCCAATTGCGGATGGATCCCCGATCACGCCCAAGGTGCCTAACACAAACAAAAGCTCGACCGCGACGATACACAAGAACAATGCAATCACCACAGGCGGCATTGGGTTCATCACGGGTTGATGATCTGGGTTCGACATGGTGATCCTCTTGCTTGACGATATTTCCGTATATGGGTAAGCGGTTTCCTAACAAACTTCCAGACGGAGAATGAAAATGACGGATGCGGTCCAAACGCAGAACGATCAATCAAAATTTACCCCTCGGGTGTTTTCGGGCATCAAACCTTCGGGTGGCTTGACGCTTGGCAACTATCTGGGGGCAATCAAACGCTTTGTCGATATGCAAAGCGCAGAGTTTCAATCCATCTATTGCGTGGTTGATCTGCACGCAATCACCGTCTGGCAAAATCCTACTGACCTGCGCCAAGCCACCTATGAGGTTGCAGCAGGATATATTGCATCGGGTATTGATCCCGAAAAATCCATTCTGTTCAACCAATCCCAAGTGTCCCAACATGCTGAATTGGGGTGGTTGTTCAACTGCGTCGCCCGCGTCGGGTGGATGAACCGCATGACACAGTTCAAAGACAAAGCGGGATCAAATGCCGAAAAGGTGTCTTTGGGTCTTTATGCCTATCCCTCGCTGATGGCGGCGGACATCTTGCTTTATCACGCGACGCATGTGCCCGTGGGTGAGGATCAGAAACAGCATGTCGAACTCACCCGCGATATCGCGCAAAAGTTCAACCATGATTACAAGGTGGATTTCTTTCCCGAAACCCAACCCGTGATCGAAGGACCCGCAACACGAGTGATGAACCTGCGCGACGGTACCAAGAAAATGTCAAAGTCCGGCGAAAGCGATATGGAACGCATCAACATGACCGATGATGCCGATCTGATTGCCAAGAAATTCAAAAAGGCAAAAACAGATCCCGAAGCCTTGCCAGACACATTAGACGGGCTAAAAGATCGCCCCGAGGCGCGCAATCTGGTCGATATCTATGCCGCATTGAACGATATGACCCCCGAAGCGGTGATCACGGAATATGCAGGCGCGGGATGGGGACGGTTTAAACCTGCGCTTGCCGATTTGGCGGTGGCAAAACTGGCGCCAATTTCGACCGAGATGGGCCGCCTGATGACCGAGACCGCCGAATTGGATCGCATTTTGGCCCGTGGTGCCGAGCGCGCGCGAGAGATCGCAGAGCCTATTTTGAAAGAGGCCTATGACATCGTGGGGTTCGTGCGCTAGTCCCAAGGCATAGAAAATCTAGGTCTAGAAAATCCAACGCCTGCCCTTTGGGCGGGCGTTTTTTGTATCTCACCCCGAATGTGCACAGATGCACAAGCCCATGACATTTTCCGCCCTTTTGTTTGCCGCGTGTTTCAGGCACTTTTGACAGCGCAACACAGGGAATGACGATATGGCAGATATTCACCCCCACACCACAA
The DNA here is from genome assembly GCA_009920225.1 of Paracoccaceae bacterium. GTDB lineage: Bacteria > Pseudomonadota > Alphaproteobacteria > Rhodobacterales > Rhodobacteraceae > CAJXSD01. The sequence goes on along the minus strand of RGAJ01000024.1, from coordinate 6,569 downwards.
TTGGGCATGTCCATCTCAAGGTCGCGGATCTGGACCGCGCGATTGGGTTTTATTCTGGTGTCTTGGGCTTTGCCGTCACGCAGCGCTTTGGCAGTCAGGCGGCGTTCTTGTCCGCAGGCGGATATCACCATCACATCGGGTTGAACACATGGGAAAGCGCAGGCGGCACCCCCGCCCCACGGGGGCATACGGGGCTGTATCACACCGCTTTTCTATACCCCAACCGCGCGGAATTGGCAGATGCGCTGCACCGTGTCGTCAGCGCAGGCATCCCGATTGACGGGGCTGCAGATCACGGCGTGTCCGAGGCGATTTATATCACCGACCCCGACGGCAATGGTGTCGAGCTCTACCGAGACCGCCCCAAAGCCGACTGGCCCCGCGACGCGGCGGGCAATTTGAAAATGGGGAATGCGCCGCTTGACCTAAAGGCACTTTTGAACGAACGCCGTTCACGCGATTGATCAGATGCCTTGACAGCACGGCCTTAGATCAGTCAACTAGGGCCTGCGGATGAAACCGCGTGCATGAAGGGAGCATTATGCGTAAATTTCTAGTGGTGTTAGATGACAGCCGCGAATGCTTGAACGCGATGCGTTTTGCTGCGATGCGGGCGAAAAAATCGGGCGGAGGAGTTGCGATTTTGTCGGTCATTCCACCCGATGAATTCAACCATTGGATCGGGGTCGGCGACATCATGCGCCAAGAAGCCCGCGAACGGATTGAGGCGCATTTCGAAGTGTTTGCCAAGTGGATGCGTGATCGCCAAGGCATCAATCCCGAATTGATCATACGCGAAGGCGAACCTGTTCCCGAAATTTTGGCCCATATCGAATCTGACCCCGAGATCGGAATTCTGGTTCTGGGCGCGGGTTTGGATAAAAAGGGGCCAGGCCCCTTGGTCAGTCAAATGTCCAAAAACGCAGGGACATTGCCCTGCCCCATCACGGTTGTTCCGGGAAACCTCACAAAAGAACAGCTTGAAGCCCTGACATGAGCGCACAGTCGATCCATGCGTTTGCGATCACTGTTCCCGATTATGATGACGCGATTGCGTATTATTGCGGTGTCTTGGGATTTGAACTTGTCGAAGACACGCCCCTCACACCAGACAAACGCTGGGTCTTGATCCGCCCCAAAGGGGCGCAGGGATCCAACATCCTTTTGGCGCGTGCCGCATCCACCGAACAAAGCGCAAGCATTGGCAATCAAACCGGCGGACGGGTGTTCGTGTTTCTGAATACAGATGATTTTGAACGCGACTACGCGGCCTATCGCGCCAAAGGGGTCGCGTTTGTCGAAACACCGCGGCGCGAAACCTATGGCGTCGTCTGCAAATTCCGCGATCGGTTTGGGAACCTTTGGGATTTGCTTGAGCTATCACAATCTCTTTAGAATTGGTCTAAGTTACTTGACATTTTTGGTCGGAAATTCCATATCTTGGTGAAGAGATGGAGCCCAGACATGTTCATTCAAACGGAATCAACACCAAACCCCGCAACGCTAAAGTTCTTGCCCGGTCAGACAGTTTTGGAAACAGGCACCGCCGATTTCCCAACCGCGGACGGGTGCGAAATTTCACCGCTTGCGCGTCGGATTTTCGATGTGTCTGGTGTCACTGGCGTCTTTTTGGGGCGCGATTTCGTTACCGTCACCAAAGACGATGCAACGGAATGGGATCACATCAAACCGTCGCTGTTGGGCGCGATCATGGAACATTTCCAATCTGGCAAGCCCACCATGGATGGTGTCGGTGCGGCAGATCATGGCGACAACCACAACAGCGAAGACGCTGAAATCGTCACGCAGATCAAAGAATTGCTTGATACGCGAGTGCGTCCTGCGGTGGCCCAAGACGGTGGGGATATCACCTTCCATGGGTTTGAACGCGGGATCGTATATCTTCAGATGAAAGGCGCATGTGCGGGATGCCCATCATCTACAATGACGTTGAAAATGGGCATTGAAAACCTATTGCGCCATTACATCCCCGAAGTGGCAGAGGTCCGCCCTGTTGCCGTCTAACACAACGATCTTGGCATTTGATACATCGGCCGCGCATTGCGCGGCCGCTGTGCTTGTGAATGGGGCGATCACAGCAACCGTTTATGAACCCATGGCCAGAGGTCAGGCGGAAAACCTGATGGACATCCTTGATCACGCCTTGGCGCAGGCGGGGATCGATCTGTCAGATCTCGACGCAATTGCGGTTGGGACTGGTCCCGGTAATTTTACCGGCATCCGCATTTCGGTATCAGCCGCGCGTGGATTGGCCCTGTCTTTGGGCGTTCCCGCGATTGGCGTCACGACATTTGAGGCCACATGGTTTGGCACACAGGGGCCGGTTGTGGCAACCGTGCCCGCCCCACGCGAACATGTCTATGCCGCGCAAAGCGATCTGGGCGCACATAGCGCGGCATTGGTGCCACTTGGCGCGCTGGGGCAAACCGATGTCCCACAGATCCCTTGCCCATCGGCGGAAACCTTGGTCGCCAACATGGCACAAGTGGCCGCGACACGATTGGGACAGGATAATGAAAAACCAGTTCCGTTTTACATCAAACCCGCCGATGCCGCCCCGTCGCGCGATGTGCCCCCAAAACGATTGTCATGACGGCCCATGATCTTGCGCGCCTTCACGCCGCTGCGGGCATGAACCTTCGGGTCTGGTCCGCCGAGGAATACGCCGCGCTATTGGCTGATCCGAAAACGATTGTGACGACGACAGAAGCTGGCTTTGCCATTGGCTCAATCATCTTTGAGGATGCAGAGCTGTTGCTGATTGTCGTGCATCCAGACCACCGCAGAGCGGGTCAGGGCAGACAGATTTTGGCCAAGTTTGAAGCTGCGGCGCAAGCGCGGGGCGCGCGCACTGTCACCCTGGAAGTCAGCGATCAGAACACCGCAGCCCGACAGTTGTATGAAACCAACGCCTATCACAAGGTGGGGCAGCGCAATAATTATTACAAAACCAATGACGGCACCAGCGAACACGCGCTTATCTTGAAAAAAACGCTGTAAACTTCGATCTTCCCCAAGGTCAATTTTCAGATTCTGGTTGACCAGTCCCTATCAAATTGGCCTTAATGCACTATCAATAAAACTCCTCAGAATGAGTCTGTGGATAATAATGGGAGAACACCATGACCTTACTGAAAAAAATTCTTGGCGCGACAACTGCATTGACGCTGGCCGCTGGCGCAGCACTTGCAGAACCTGCCTTGATCTTTGACTTGGGCGGCAAATTCGACAAATCTTTCAACGAAATGGCCTTTACAGGCGCACAGCGTTGGGCAGAAGAAACAGGCGGTACATTCCGCGAAATCGAATTGCAATCCGAAGCGCAGCGTGAACAAGCATTGCGTCGCTTTGCCGAAGCAGGCGCAAACCCAATCGTGATGGCAGGCTTTGCTTTTGCTTCTGCGTTGGAAACTGTTGCGGATGAATATCCAAACACAAAATTCACGATCATCGACATGGTCGTTGACAAACCAAACGTGCGTTCTGTGGTCTTTAATGAACACGAAGGATCATATTTGGTGGGCATGATGGCGGCGCAAGCGTCAAAATCCGGCACAGTTGGTTTCATCGGCGGCATGGACATTCCGCTGATCCGTAAATTCGCCTGTGGATATGTCCAAGGTGCAAAGGCTGCGAACCCAAATGCGACCGTCATTCAAAACATGACAGGCACAACACCTGCGGCATGGAACGACCCAGTTAAGGGTTCTGAATTGACCAAAGCGCAAATCGCACAAGGTGCTGATGTTGTATACGCTGCTGCAGGCGGTACAGGTGTTGGCGTTCTGCAAACAGCCGCGGACGAAGGCATTTTGTCCATCGGCGTAGACAGCAACCAAAACTACATGCACCCAGGCAAAGTTCTGACATCGATGATGAAACGTGTGGACAACGCCGTATATGACGCGTTCACAGCGGGTGATGCACTGGAAACAGGGTTCAACGTCATGGGTCTGTCAAACGGTGGCGTTGGTTATGCGCTTGACGACAACAACGCATCATTGGTCAGCGCCGACATGAAAGCGGCCGTAGATGCAGCTGCTGCGAAAATCGCAAGCGGTGAATTGGCGGTGCATGATTATATGTCCGATAACGCGTGCCCTGTTGAATAATATCAATGGCACATGGTGATACAACGGGGCGGCAGGAAACTGCCGCCCCAGCCATTGAGCTTCGCGGTATTTCCAAAGCCTTTGGCCCAGTCCAAGCAAACAAAAACATTTCTATCCGCGTCATGCCCGGTACGATCCATGGGATCATCGGGGAAAACGGGGCGGGTAAATCAACTTTGATGTCAATCCTTTATGGCTTCTACAAGGCCGATAAGGGTGAAATCTATATTGGCGGAAAACATACACAAATTCCCGACAGCCAAGCCGCAATCGCCGCAGGCATTGGCATGGTCTTTCAGCATTTTAAACTGGTCCAGAACTTTAGCGTTCTGGAAAATATTATCCTTGGCGCAGAAGATGGCAAATTGCTACGCCCGTCACTGGCCAAAGCGCGCAAGTCGTTACAAGAGCTTGCCACAGAATATGAACTGGATGTCGATCCAGATGCCTTGATCGAAGACCTTTCGGTCGGCCACCAGCAGCGCGTCGAAATCCTGAAAGCGCTCTATCGTCAGGCCGATATTTTGATCTTGGACGAACCCACGGGCGTATTGACCCCATCCGAAGCGGATCAGCTGTTCCGCATTCTGGGGCGCCTGCGAGAAGAGGGTAAAACCATCATCTTGATCACGCACAAACTGCGCGAAATCATGGATATCACCGACACGGTATCGGTTATGCGCCGCGGTGAGATGACGGCAACCGTCAAGACATCAGACACCAATCCAGAACAGTTGGCTGAGATGATGGTCGGACGCAAAGTATTGCTGCGCATCGACAAAGCCCCCGCCAATCCCGGCGCGCCCGTGTTGGAAATCGACAATTTGCGGGTGCGTGATGACGATGGCATTGAGCGGGTCAAGGGCATATCGCTGACCCTGCGCAAGGGCGAAGTGCTGGGCATTGCCGGCGTCGCGGGCAATGGGCAATCCGAACTGCTTGAGGTTTTGGGCGGCTATATGAGCGCCACAGGATCGATCAAGGTCAATGGACAGCCCATCGCCTTGTCTGGCCCGAATTCTGACGGTCAATCACGTCGCGCCATCGGGATCGCGCATGTGCCCGAAGATCGCCAGCACGAAGGGTTGATCATGGATTTCGCCGCATGGGAAAACGTTCCATTCGGCTATCACAATCGCCCCGAATACCAAAAGGGGCTGTTCATGAACAACGCCGTGGTGCAACGGGACGCCCAAGAAAAAATGGATCGGTTTGACGTACGCCCGCCAAACCCGAAACTGTCGGCCAAGAATTTCTCGGGTGGCAACCAACAAAAGATTGTCGTTGCCCGCGAGATCGAGGCAAATCCAGACATCCTTTTGATTGGCCAGCCCACACGCGGGGTCGATATTGGGGCGATTGAATTCATCCACAAACAGATCATCGCGCTGCGCGACCAAGGCAAAGCCATTTTGTTGGTTTCGGTGGAATTGGATGAAATCATGTCATTGTCTGATCGGATTGCCGTCATGTTTGACGGGCATATCATGGGCGAACGGGTCTCGTCAGAGACGAATGAAAAAGATCTGGGTCTATTGATGGCAGGTATTTCAGAGGGGGCCGCATAATGCAAAAAATGCCAGTTTGGGCAGACATCGTTCTGATCCCTTTGATTTCATTGATTCTTGCTGCAATTTTGTCGGCTTTGGTAATCCTTGGCATCGGCCAAGACCCGATTGCCGCCGTGAAAATGATGGTCAGCGGATCGCTTGGGTCCACCTATGGGTGGGGCTATACGTTGTATTATGCCACGAACTTTATGTTCACGGGCCTTGCCGTGGCCGTGGCCTTTCACGCACGCATGTTCAACATCGGGGGCGAAGGTCAGGCGATGTTGGGTGGTCTTGGGGTGGCGCTGATTGCGCTTTATATCCCGTGGCCGCATTGGTCGCTTGCCTTGATCTTTTGTACGATGGGCGCGGCGATCCTTGGGGCGGCATGGGCCTTTGTTCCTGCTGTGCTACAGGCCAAGCGTGGCAGCCATATCGTGATCACGACCATCATGTTCAACTTTATTGCCGCCGCGCTGTTGAATTACCTTTTGGTCAATATCCTGCGGCCACCCACCTCGATGGACCCCGCAACAGATAGCTTTCCTGCGGCAACCCATTTGCCAACGCTGCATGATATTTTGGCCCCAATCGGGATCAGTTTTTCCAAGGCAGCGCCTGCCAACATCACCCTGATTGTGGCGCTTTTGGCGGCTGTGTTCGTGTGGTTGTTGATTTGGCGCACCAAGCTTGGGTATCAAATTCGCGCCTTTGGTCATTCTGAAAGCGCTGCGAAATATGCAGGCATCAATCCTGTTCGCATCACGGTGATTTCGATGATGATATCGGGCGCTTTGGCGGGGATGATGGCGATCAATACCACATTGGGCGAAAGCGAACGGCTGATCCTGAATTCCACCGAAGGGGCGGGCTTTATCGGCATCGC